>JAVUPY010000061.1 GCA_032252755.1 Terriglobia bacterium | reverse complement strand
AATCTCGCGCCCAGAAGTGTACCGGAAGTCGGGTGCAGCCTTGGAGCCTGGGTCTCGGAATACTGCACTTGCGCAGTCAATGATTTTCCCGGAGTCGATGGCGAGTTTGTCGATCTGCGTTCACTTTCTATTCCCGTTGAGTACTTTCGGAGCTGCGATATACTCATGCCTGGTCCGGCAGCGGGGGAAAGCCCTTCGGCTCTTGGCGAAGCGAAACTGCCCAGATGAGCTTTCCTGTGAACTCCCCTCGATCAAAAGACTATCCGCGCTGGGCACGCGAGGTCCGCAAAGACAAGATTCCTATCCGCATGGGAGAACACCTCGAGGAAGTCAAGGAGTTCTTCGACCACTATGCCCTAAGCGTGGAAAAGTGGCGGCTGCGCAACGAGGGGTACCACCGGACGATCTCTTCGCTCTGCCAATACTACATTCCCGCATCTGCACGGGTTCTCGAAATTGGAAGCGGCACGGGAGATCTGCTGGCCGCGACGGCTCCGCGCCGCGGCGTAGGCATCGATATCTCGTCCGAGATGGTTCGTTTGGCTGCGTCTAGACATCCGGATCTTGAGTTTCGCTGCATGGCAGCCGAGTCCCTCGATCTGGAGGGCGAAAAGTTCGATTACATCATCCTTTCTGATCTGGTGGGATTTCTCTACGACATTCGCCTGGTACTCGAACGTCTCCGTTCCTCCTGTCACGCACAAACGCGGATCATTATTCATTGGTATAGCCTGTTGTGGCAGCCAATCCTCACGCTCGCGGAGAGGACCGGGCTGAAGTACCCACTCCCAATTCTGAACTGGACAACTAAGGAAGATCTCGCCAATCTGCTCTATCTCGTGGATTTTGAGATTCTGCGGATGCGCCCACATATCCTCTTGCCCAAACATGTCCCCCTACTGACCCCGTTCGCTAATCGTTTTCTGGCACCGTTGCCGCTGATCCGCCAATTTGCACTCACGAACTGGGTGGTGGCACGTCCAACGCACTTGGCAGCAGACCGCCCCACACCGTCTGTATCTGTGATTTGTCCGTGCCGCAACGAGGCAGGCAATATTCAACAGATTGCCGATCGGCTGCCGATCATGGGCTCGCACACCGAGTTGATCTTTGTCGAGGGCCACTCCAAAGACAATACGCTTGACGAGTGCCGCCGGGTTGCCGCCAGCACATTCGAAAAGGACATTAAGGTCTTTGTTCAGGAAGGCCGAGGCAAAGGGGATGCAGTCCGGTTGGGCTTCGCGAAGGCGACAGGAGACATTCTTATGATCCTGGATGCAGACATCAGCGTCGCTCCCGAAGACCTGGTCGACTTCTATGAAGCCCTTGTGAATGGGAAAGGTGATTTCATCAACGGTTGCCGGTTAGTTTACACCATGGACCCTCGGGCGATGCGCTTCCTGAATCTCTGGGGGAATAAATTCTTTGCGCTCCTTTTGAGCAAGCTGATGGGCCAACCGGTTAAGGACAGCCTTTGTGGAACCAAGGTTCTATGGCGAAAAACATACCTCGAGATCGCTGCGGGACGAACATACTTTGGCGACTTCGACCCATTCGGCGATTTTGACCTCCTGTTCGGCGCCGCAAAGCTCAATCTGAAGATCATCGATATCCCTGTTCGATATCGGCAGCGAGTTTACGGTTCCACGAATATCAACAGGTTTGCCGATGGCAGCCTACTCCTGCGTATGTGCAGGAAGGCTGCAGCAAAGCTCTTTTTCATCGGTTAATTGTGCGGCCGTGCACAATGAATGACCCTTGTTTTTACTTTTGTCGCAAGTCGGGTTAATCCCGCCTGACCTGAGTTTTCCAGCACACCGCAGTCCGCCAAAGGGTAACGCAATCCATTGAAATGGTGAATTCTATTACAGGTTCTCATAAGAGACGCAGAATGCTGCTTGATACGGCGTTGCCGTTAAGGAGCCTTCCGCTCTAATACGACTAACATTCGTGATGCAAGTTTGGGGAACCGGGATAATACCAAGTCCATCCGATTGAAGAGAGGCCACAATGCGCCCGGATATAACTGCGGCCCGCGGAACCCGCCGCTTGCGACGTATGCGAGCCCTGAAAAATACTTGACCTCGACAATGCGCCACGTCCGATGTAAGTCTTTGAATACCTCAGATCCGAACACGCGGCTCGCATTTCCCTGAGCTGCATAATATGCGGCCTCAAGTCCTGTAAAAGAGTCCGGTGCGTTCCATTCAATTTCCTCTTCCAGACCCAATGGCTCATGGTGAAAATGACCGAAGACAAACCTACCGATAAGTCCCATCGCCGGATCAAAAACGATGATCCGGCCGCCCGGAGCAAGAACCCTGGCAAACTCTTGAAGTGCCGTCCCGGGGTACCTTAAGTGATGCCATACATCGAACAAAATCAGATGACCCACTTCTCCCTGGCCGAAACTAAGATGGTAGGCATTCTCAACGCGGTCTAACCACGGATTCGGGAAAATGTCAGTCGCAATGGATTGCGGTATGTGTTGCTTGATATTACCCATACCCGATCCGAGTTCCACAATCAGACCGGGAAGAACCGGGTTCAACCTGCGGGCGATCTCGCGATAGAACTGCGCATATACCTTGCGCAGTAGAGGCTTCTTCTCCCACAACTCGCGGTTCTGCAGGATTTCGATATTGTGTTGTTCAACGCTAAGGGACACAATAGTAACGATCTCGTCAGACTCGGGCCACTCTTCGGTTGAGTCAGACTACCATCTGTCTAATGAGGCGTCAATCCAGGCTTTGGAATGCGCGCTTTCTCGCGGCATCGAATACGCCACGAAGGAATCAGGGCATTGAGGATTATTGGATGAATCTTTCAACTGACCGGGGAAATCCACTCCTGAGCGCATATTCCTTTGCGAGGCGTTCCGGTTTTCTGCGAACCTCCCTCGGTCGCCGCTTATTCAGGTCTGCCTACTTCCTATACAAACGCTATATTGAAGACGATCTGCAGGACCTCGTGCTTGCCTTTCCCGCCCTTGTCGGTAAGGGAAATGTCCTGGATATCGGCGCGAACATCGGCTACACGGCCGCCGTTCTGGCGCAAGCCGCAGAATCCGGTCGCAAGGTCTATGCCTTTGAACCCGAGCCTTTCAACTTCGGGCTTCTGCAGCAGACCGCGCTTCAACCCGAGTTCGAGGGAAAAATCGTCCCAATGCAACTGGCCGTCGGGGCTGAGGTCGGGAACATTGACTTGTGGATCAACGATAACCACCATGCGGATCACCGGGTCGCAACGGAACAGTTTCGTTTGGCGCATCCAGGATTGAAGAAAGTCGGCGTACCTCTGGTCAGCATCGACAGCTTTCTCGAGAGCAAGCCGGGGCAGATCTCTTTTGTAAAAATTGACGTTCAAGGCTATGAACTAGCGGTCTGCAAGGGCATGCAGGATACGCTGCGGCAGAATCCCGACATCACCATCGTTCTTGAGTTCATGCCCTCAGCGATGCGCGAGCTGGGTTTTGAACCGTTGCATCTGATCGACCTCTTTGAGGAGCGAGACTTTAGGACCTATCACGTCCATCCACGAGGAAAGATGTCACCGGGCATGCCAGCCATCATGAAGGATTCAAGCTATTTCAACCTATTGTTCAGCCGCCGTCCCATTGCATGCAATCACAAAAAATGAAGATCACGATCACGGCAACAGACATGAAAGCGGACGTCCAGAAGGGTCGCGTCGCGCCCCGGGCGCTTTCGGCCGTCACTGTGCTGGCCTGCGCGTGGCCTGCCTTGCTTCTCGCCACCGTTTGCCTTCTACCATTCCTCAACAAGCCTTTCCTGATTGACGATCCGCATTTCCTCACAATGGCGCGGCAGATCATCAAGCACCCCATGCATCCGATGGATTTCGACATCTGCTGGAACGCCATTGACAGTTGCACGAAAGCCTATCTTTTGACGCCTGGAAATGCCCTGATGGGGTATGTGCTTGTACCGACAGTTTTGGGCGGCGCCCACGAGTGGATGGCACACTTAACGCAATTGGTGCTCGTCTGGATTGCGGTCGTGGCGATGACCTCGCTGATCTTTCGGCTCGGATGGGACCGATGGCACGCAACCGCGGGCGCTCTGCTTCTGGTGGCCATC
>JAVUPY010000060.1 GCA_032252755.1 Terriglobia bacterium | reverse complement strand
GGGACTGGCTGGAAATCTTGTGTAGAGGTCTGGCGGACTCCCGTCGCCGGCCGGAATTTCCGCTGCATCCAGTCACCAATAGCCGCTGATGCCCAGAATATCTGCCCCGCAGTCAATGGTCCGAACAGGCGGTGGCTTCCGATTGCGTTTAGTCCCATGGACGCCACACAGCCGCACCGAGAACAATCCGGGTTACCACCGAGTTGGCACGGCTCAACACGACTGACGAAATCGGCGGAAATCGCGCGTGTGGTCTTGGCAAAGATGCATCGTGCCGGAGATTTCGGCGGAACGCTCATCTCCTTGATCAGCCCGACCGGCATATCGAGTTTGGGGTAAGTCTTTCTAAGGATCAGGAGCTTGTTGACGAGCCAGTCTCGTTCAGCGACTGTCAGACACTCAACCGGGCTCTCACCGAGTTGCGGGGTAAAGATGCTCATCCAGACTTTCTCGACTACCGAATTCGACGTCCAAAATGATAGAAATTCGTCCAGGTACTCCTCACGCTTCACCATTGTGTTGGTGACGGTGCAGTGAACAGCGATGTGTTGTCCCTGGATGTTGCGGAGAATCCTTTCGTAGGTGGCAGGCTTGCGACGAACGTCGTGCTCAGGCTGCAGTCCGTCAACCGAAACACTGATGCGCAGCAAGGGGATCCGAGCCCAAGACTTGGGAATCTCTCTGAACGCACTCGTTACCACCTGAACGTGAATCCCACGATCTGCAAGTTTCGGGAGCAAAACGTTGAGCTCACGAAGACGAACCAAAGGATCACCGCCGACAATAGAAAGGTGAAGGGGGTTGTATTCATCCACAAGAGCGATTACACGATCGATCAATTGCTGCCCTTCGAAATCTGCCACGCTTCTTAGACCTTTTCCCCCGAGATGGTTTTCTTCGTACGCATAGCACCCCGGGCATCGCAACGGACATTCACGGGTAATCTCGATCGATAGGGTTGGAACGCGTCCTGTCAGAACGCGCCCCCAAGTTTGAAGTACCGGCTTGATATCCATGGCTTCCTGTCAGATGGGATAGATTGCGCCTAAATCTCGTAAAAGCCGGTGTACAGTACTTGACCGTGGAATGGCGCGCAATCGACTGCCCCTTAACTGCGCCTCATTTGGTAAGAGCTTTAGCTTGATGCATATAGCACTCCTTCTCCCCCAAACGCCTGCCTTCCAGGCACATCGAAACTCTGTGGTGACAAACGATATGGCAGCGACCAAGCTGCGATAACAGGCGCTTCCGACGGAGCGCCCATCCCCACCTGCGACTCGCTCTATCCGCAGCTAACAACTCGGGTCTTCGTCGCATTTGGTTCGGCAATGCCTCAGTCGCCTCAACCCCATCTGGCTGTAGGCTGCGCATTTCCGACCTCGCGGAGTATCCAAAATCGTTGGCGCCGCCGTAGATTTAGCTATTGCCATCGCCTCAATACATGAGGGTGGAACAAGGACCGACGTGGAGATCATGAAACCACAAGCCGCGAACCTGGTATGCAATGCCACGAGGCGCGTTCGCCGTGCCGCGCGTCGCCGCTGGCCGCACCTGTCCCGCACGGCTCTCGAGAATCTGACTGCGCTGGTCGAGCAGTACCAGTTCTCGGTCACGGGTGGTGACCTGGCCTGGATCGAGCGTGGCTGGTACGTCACCCACACCGGTCTGCTCTCGCTCGCCGCCCGCCGTAACCGCGCCGGCATCGAGGTGCACCCCTTGATCGAACTCTGCTCCCCCCGCGCCAATCGCTGGGTATTCTCGGCAACCGTGTATCCCACTCGGGCTTCGAGAGGGTTCTCTGGCTTTGGCGACGCCGATCCGGCGAACGTCGGCGAGATGGTGCGCGGTGCCGAACTGCGTATTGCCGAAACCCGCGCCGTCAATCGCGCTCTGCGCAAGGCCTATGGTGTCGGGCTCTGTTCGGTCGAAGAGTTGGGCTCTTTGTCCGGTCCGCCCGAAAATGGCCAGGCGCGCCATCGGCCCGAGCACCGCGGCCGCGGCACACTCGAGGTGATCGCCACTCCGTCGATGCGCGACCAGTTGCGCCAGATCATCCGTCAGCACCAATTGGATCCGGTTCTCATCAAGTCTTACGCCCTCGCCCATCTCGGCCTAAAGACCATGCGGGAGGCCAGCCGCGAGCAGGTGGCCGACCTTATCGCCCACTTGCAGAAACGCGTGCTCGAAGATCGCGACCAATTCTTCGCAGAATTAAGCAGGATCGCCGCACCCGACCAGGGGGTGGCATGAGCCGACGCCGCATCCCTGGCCTGAAGCAGGTAGCGCCCGTGCCGGACGATGTGCCCGATGGTTTTTTCCTGGTGCGCGTCGATTGTCTCAGCTACCGCTGGCACCCCCGTCACCCCTACTTTCAGATCCGGCTTTCGGTCCGAGACCCGGCTGCTTTTGCGGGTCGAGTGCTTTCCGGCCGCCTTTTTTGCTCGGCACGAAACCTGTGGAAGCTCAGCTGGTTCCTGCGCGACTTCGGCTACGATCCCGATCTGCTGGGCCGCGAAGAAGTCGATGAGCGCGCGGTGCGGGAGACGCGCGCCTCGACCGTATCCGGCCGCACCTTCGAACTGGCCCTGGGTGCACTGTTCCGGCGCGAGGATCCGGCGGCCGCGTTCTGGGACGAATGGCAGCGATACAGAGGGCTCAAGCTCGAGTACAGCCGGGGCGACAGCTGGGACAAGATGTTCGACGAGGCCGTCCAGCTGCTCGGACTCTTCGCCGGACAGGAAAGGGTTCGGATCGAAGAACCGCAGCAGCAGCTGCAGGTGAAATATGTCCAACCTCTGCGCGGCGGCTCCGAGTTCGTAGCCTTCATCGATGCCATCGGCGAGCTGGACGGCCGCTTCTGCCTGCTCGAGTGGAAAACAACTGGGGCACGTTACCCGGAGCAGCCTCGCGGGCTCTACGCGCTCGACCCGCAACTGGTCGCCTACAGCTGGATTACGGGTATCGCCGAAGTAGCGATGGTGGTCTTTGTCCGCAAGAAGATGCCCGAAATTCAATACCTTCCAGTGACGATTTCCGAATCGCAACTCCAGGAATATGGGGCGCTGGTGCAGCAGACCATCCGCCGCATTGAACAGGCCCAGTTTTTGCCCCACCCCGGCGTTCGGTATCCGCAAAACGGATGCCTCAGCTGCGCCTGCCAGGGGCTGTGCCTGCAGCAGCCCGAACTGGTCGAGTGCCGCCTTGAGCGGCGGCCGGGAGGCGACGCGTTTGATTGGCTTGACGATGTTGCGGCCTAAGGAGGACCCGCCGGTGCCCAGCCTCAATCGCGAACGGGCGGAACTCGTCCTCGAAAAGATCGACCAGATCCTGGCCTGGGAGCGGTCGGTCGAGGGGGAGCGCGACAAGCACTTCGTCGACCTCGGCCGTTACCTGTGCGAGGTGCGAAGCGGGCAGTACTGGCGCCTGGAGCACCTGAAGTCTTTCGACGAGTTTCTCGAAAAGCGCTTTCCCCAGCCGCGTCGCAAAGCCTGCTACCTCATGTCCATCCATGAGCACCTGCACTCCAGCGATTCGCCTAGCTCGGCGCGTAACGGGTCATTTCGGACCCGTTGCTTCCCGTGACCAGCTCAGTGCTCTACCAGCGAGGACCAGTTCATGATCATCCGAACGGGGCTTGCGGTGCTTTCCCCAACCGTGTTGACCACGAAAAGCTTTCCATCGTGGCTAACATCGAAGGGATTGCCCGCCGGATAGAGCGGATTCACTTTGAACAGCTCCTGCCGGCTCCCAACCTCTATGCTGCCGCCGGGATATTGCACCGGAACAGCAGTGACTATTGATTCGCCGGAGATGTAGTAAAGTTCGCGGCCATCTCCACGCCAGCGCGGCATGAACCCGCCGCCGTAAGAAACCTGCACCCGCTTGCCCGGACCCGGATAGGCCTGAATATAAACCTCTTCCTGTCCGGACTCGTCGGAGACGTATGCTATCCAGCGGCCATCGGGCGAAATGTTGATCGAACGCTGTGAGACTGTTTCGGCTCCCGAATTTATTTCTGTGAGTTTACGATCTTCGAGCGACAAGACACCGATAGAGCGCTTGCCAGCGGCGTTGTAGTAGTCGACGAACAACATCTTCCCGTCAGCCGACCAGGAACGAACCCAAACCCAGTTGGACGTCGTCTCATAAATGGTATCCGTGCGGCCGCCGTCAACCTCCATGATCACGACGCGGAACTTCGATTGGTCTTCCACGGACATGGCGAGTCTCTTGCCATCCGGCGACCACATCGGATCGCTGAATAGCGCTTGCCCCATGGTCAGCCGCGAGTTCGATTTCCGCTTCAGGTCGTATATCCAAACATCTCGTGTAACCCCTGACGTCACGTCGTACGCGACTCTACTGGCGTCCGGAGAGATCACCGGATTATTGTTGAAGCCGATTGGAATGCTGCCGGGGATGATCTTCCCATCTCGCGAGAACAGTCGCACATCGCGGGTGCCGCTTTGGGGTGCGCGCCTATACACGAATACACCGTTTTGCGACGCGGTAAACGGAAGAACAGGCGCACTTGAGGTGTTCCCGAAATCAACGAGCGTGACCGGGTCGGAAACCAACCGGAGATTGCGGCTGTCGAATCGTTGTGCAACGATTCTGGCCGTCGTTGAGTAGATCAGATAGCCGGACGCATAAAGAACCGCGTAACTGCTGCGGATGCCCAGGTCCATGGGATGGCC
>JAVUPY010000059.1 GCA_032252755.1 Terriglobia bacterium | reverse complement strand
TGCGCTCACGGCGTTGCCCGCCGTGCTGGACATCATAAATATCGATTCCAACCGAATTGCGCGTGGGGTCAACCGCGCCAAGGACATACGCAAGGCTGCCGGAGGCAGTCAGTTTGGTCGAAAAATCCTGAGCACCGGTGTGAGGAGTAGCGTCAATAGCTGCAACCGAAGCGCGTTCAGTTTAGACGTCACTCATTGTCTGCTTAAGCCAGAACCTGGGTATCGCGTGGCTGAAACATGTCATCTCGTCCTTCCCATTTTGGGAGTAGGACTGGTTTCCGACGGACTTTTTCCCATCAAGCTATTCGGTGATATAGTTCGGGAAACTTGAGGCGGCGCGCATGACCACGAAGCCTACACTCCCATTCGGCGATGATTTTTCCTATCGCAAGAACCGAGATGGCACCTTCGATTCCATTTGCCTGCAGTGCTTCGCCACGGTCGGGACCGGGAGCTCTATCGAAGAATTAACTGGCCGGGAATTCCTTCACACACTTGAATGCTCACAGATGAACTGGTTGAAGATGAAAAAGGGTCCCAAGTCGGTGCGGACGGCTGGATAGGTGACAATTTCGCTTGCTCGGCGACGCGACAGAGGCGCAGTGTTGCGCATTGTAAGCAAAATCCCAATTTGGCACCTGGATTGAGAGAAGGCGCTATTCCTACTGGCGAGAGCGCCTATCTCACATGCAAGAAAAAGCCCCGCGAGAACGTTCGATACGCCATAAAGCGCAAGCGAAGACGCGGAGCTTAAAAGGCCCAACTTCTGTCCCCAACTTCTGTCCCCACTAGTTTGGAGTAACTGAATATGCCGCGGGGATGCCTGAACCGTTGACATTCGATGAAAACGGTATTCGGTAATTGCCCAAAATGTCGCCGCGGTCGATCCGAACGCTCTTAGCCTCAGGACGCCCTTCGAAGACATAGCGCAATTCATAGAGACCATCGGGAGCATTCACCAGTTCAGCGGGTTCGACACGCATCACCCCGCGGTCGTTCACTATCATTTGCGGGCAGCAGTATTCCTGATTTGTGCATCAACATAGTAAGTTTGGCTCTCTCCGTCGCCGCGCTATGCCAAAGACTCGTCCCTTCGTCCTCGTAGTAGACGATGAGCATCTCATCGCCGATACGTTGGTTCTCGTCCTGAAGCAGCACGGATTCGATGCGGTTGCTTGCTACTCGCTCGACGATGCCCTCACCATCCTGAATACCTTTCGTCCCGACTTCTTAGTGAGCGACGTGGTGCTGAACGCGGGCACCGGCCTTGACATCGCTATTGCCACCCGCCAGCTTGTACCAAGCTGTCAGGTGATCCTGATTTCGGGAAACGTCGCTACTGCTGACCTATTGGAGCAAGCGGCTCAGTCAGGCTATAGCTTCACCTGCTTGGCGAAGCCTATACACCCACAAGAATTGCTGGCTCAGATGAGCGCTCCTGCTCCTGAGAAGCCACGACAATTTCCCACTGCGTAAGCACGGCCGATGGCAGCCTGAGTTTCTGGCTCCATCTATTCTTTACCGGGGGTCGGGGCCATGAACGATGAACTAGGTTCCCCGTTCAAGCCGGCGTTCGAGCTCTCCTGCGGGTGCTTTTCAGTGTGGCCAATAAGGCCATCGTGTTGCCCAAATATACCTGCTCGTATTGTGTCGCTTGAATCTTAAGCCGCTGGTAGGTGCGCCAGTGCATCCCCGTCGGCTTTTCTGGGAAAGGTAGGGTAATGTTGGGAGAACCACCCAACTTCATTCGGATCTCTTGCGACCGATACAACCTTCGCTTCATTCGGGATTGTTGCTGACTGGGATACGAGAGCTGGTGGCAGCGTCGGCAGGCGAGAGTCGCACCCGCGTAGAGGATCGCCACGCGGCGTCCACAGCTTCTTATTGGACAGAGAAACCACGCGCGTGCTCCGCCATAATTGCAGGGCGTCCAGTTAAGTCGCACCACAAATTGTTCGGCCAACCATCCCCGTTCAAAACGATAGCGATCGTAGCACAAAGAAGCATAATCGGTTTCAATACGCACCTTAGCTCTTGCAGCCGCTACGCCACCCCATCCCCAAAGCGAAAACGAGTGACCCGCAACAAGCCTTCCTTTCCTCTGCCATTCCCGTATATCTAACTGGAGAAAATCAGAGGTCGTTGGCTCGCTGTGCCGACGTCTGCCGCTGCCGTACCCGCCCATCCAAACCTCCCAATTATTTGTCGAAATCATCAGTCAAAATAAACCGCGAGTCATGCTGCAGTCGGCGAACCGATTTTGTCGGTTTAGCCAATAACGACGGCTTCAGAAACAATTCTGAAATCATCGCCTCTCTCTATTTCCGGTGACGGCCAGGATGAAGCTCACAGCCGCACTCGACGCACACGAACCTATGGCGATGTCCGTAGACCTCTCGCGCAGCTTTCCGCTTCGCGTCGTCTGAGCAAGAGTCGGAACAATACTTGGCGCGTCCAGTCGGAAGCGGGCCGGAACAGTTTGCACATGCAGGGCCGTCCGCCTGGACCAGGTGAGCAGTTTCCGGCGGTTCCGAAGCTGGCGAATCCGAGGCGCCCTCCTGCAAGCTCCAATGGGTGGGTGCAACGGGGATTCGCCCATACTTGATTATGAACTGCGCCCGAAGGGCTTGGTTGGATAGTACCTCAGGTGGGGCGGCCATAGTCCGTCTGTTATTCCCTCGCATTCGCCCTCCAGTCTGCAGTAAAGGATCGCCGTTGGCTGTCAATCTATGTTTGAGCCTTGCCTCACGCTCATTCAGCTCTCTGGTTCGGGTTGCGCGGGGGTTGCGGATTTTCCCGCGTTTTGCCGCAACCTGCAGGACGTAAGTCATTAAGTTCTTCAGAGTCAGATTGAACTTTGGGACTCTGGATCAGCATAACGGGATTCGGTGCCCGCAACTGCTCCAGTTCAGATCCTTGAGGAATGGAAAGTGTAGAGGAGCGCTCGTCCAATGCCCATAATTCGCGGCAATCGCACTGGGCAGTGCGGAGGGACAGACTCCGGCGAGCTCTCAGTCCAGTTGGGCACAACTTGGGCACAAAACCATGCGTTAAATGAGCTGATAATCGGAAGTAATCAGAGGTAACTGCCGCAGAATCAGTGAGGGTCCGGATGGTGTCGTGGGTTCGAATCCCACCACCCACCCCAAACTCTCCAAATTGGCGGGCGTTTCTCTTTTTACCCTGATACTCTTGTCCGATAAATACAGGCACCTTCCTGTTTTTCACGACGTGTTCATCAGACGCCGGCCTTGAGACCGGTGCTGCTTGGAGGCATCGCTGATGAATCTTTACGAGGGTTTGCAGTCGGAAGCCGTGAAGATCGTTCTGGTTCTCTTCTTGTCTTTCCTGATCGGGCTGGAACGAGAAGAACACAAGGCGTCAGCGAAGTATTACGGCTTCGGAGGCGTGCGGACCTTCCCTCTCATTGGACTGATCGGCTACTCGGTTGCGCTGCTGTCGGGAACACAGCTGGTTCCATTGACGCTCGGGTTTTTGGTCGTCGGCAGTTTCCTGTTGTTGTCGTACTGGCACAAGCTTTCCACTTCCGAAGTTGCCGGCGTCACTTCCGAAATGTCCGGCCTGGCGACATTCCTGGTAGGTGCCCTGGTCTACTATGGGCACTTCTGGATTGCGACTGCCTTGAGTGTGGCAAGTCTATTACTGCTGGAACTCAAGGAAGTGCTGGAGAAACTGGCCACCCGTATTCCGGCCGAAGAGATCTTCACGTTCGCTAAATTCCTCTTGCTCACGGCGGTGGCTTTGCCCATTTTGCCCAGGCAAGAATTCACCCAGTTTCACATCAATCCATTCAAAACCTGGCTTGTAGTCGTCGCCGTCAGCACGATTTCCTATGGCAGCTATGTCCTGCAGAGGTTAACGAAGGAACGCGGAGGGGTGGTGCTGACCGCCTTCCTTGGGGGAGCATACTCGTCCACGGTTACGACAATTGTCATGGCACGAAGAGCGGCACGCGAGCATCGCCCGCACCTCTTCTCCGGCGGCATTCTGATCGCTTCTGGCGTCATGTATCTACGGCTTATCGCCCTGATCGCGATTTTCAATCGCCGGCTTGTGGCAACGCTCACACCAGCATTCCTGGCTCTTGCGGCGGTAGCGATCGCGACAGGGTGGTTATGGTCGCGCAGAACGGAGCCAGACGGGTCCGAGATAAAGCGCGAGTTCGAACCAAAGAACCCTCTCGAAATCCTGGCAGCGTTTGCCTTCGCTCTTTTGTTCTTGGGTATGCTTGTGGCAACTCAGTTGGCGGTCACCTATCTTGGAAAAGCCGGGGTTAATACCCTTGCGGCTATCATGGGGCTTACGGATGTCGATCCGTTCATCATGGGAATGACGCAAGCCGCAGGTACACTCACCCCTTTGAAAATTGCTGCGATTGCGGTTCTCATCGCTGCTGCCAGCAATAACTTGATCAAAGGTATTTACGCTTACAAATTGGCGGACAGGAAGACGGGCATTCGGAGCCTTGCTTTATTGGCAGGACTCGCAGTTCTCGGGCTCGTTCCATTGCTGTGGCTGTGACTTCGTGCCTGCAAGAGGATGAGTTTCGCCGCCCTTCAGGCGATCATCGCCGCCATCGGCACCGGGCTGTACTCCCGTCCAATCACGACTATGCCCGAATCGGTGACGTGCCATCCGCGCGCGCGATCGGCATCCAGGTCGTACCCAACCGTCGCGCCCTGCGGAATGCGGACATTCTTATCGAGGATGGCGCGTCGTAGCCTGGCGTCCCGGCCAATGTCGCAGTTATCCATAATGACGCAACCTTCCACCAGCGCGCCCGTGTGCACGCGCACAGCGCGTCCAAGCACGGACTTCCGGATGATGCCCCCGGAGATAATGCATCCGCCGGAGACGATGCTGTCGAGGGCTTCTCCGCGCCGGTTCTCTTCGTCAAACACGAACTTGGCTGGAGGATCGGGGTAGCTGGTGCTGCGCACCGGCCATTGCCGGTTGTAGAGATTGAGTTCCGGCTTGACGTCGTTTAGGTCCATGTTTGCTTCGTAGTAGGCTTCGATCGTTCCAACATCGCGCCAATACGGAACGGAATCTTCGGTATCTCCGGGAATGCGGCTCGTCTCGAAGTTGTAAGCGTAGATCGGCGCCTTCCCGGCAATTTTAGGAAGGATGTCCCTTCCGAAATCGTGTTGACTCGCCGCGTCCTTTGCATCAGCCTCCAACAACTCCAGCAAAGTCCGCGTAGAGAAGATGTAGTTTCCCATCGAGGCGTAGACGCGTTTAGAGTCGCCGGGCATAGTGGGAGCGTCGTGCTTCTTTTCGTGAAACGCCACAATACGCCCTTCGTTGTTTACCGCAATCACGCCAAATTGGGATGCCTGATCTTTCGGAACAGGGATAGCCGCAACCGTAACTTCGGCGCATTTTGTGCGATGAAAATCGACCATGCTCGCGATATTCATCCGGTAGATATGGTCGGCACCGAAGATTGCCACATAGTCCGGATCGGACTGTTCGATGAGATTTATGTTCTGGTAAATCGCGTCAGCGGTCCCCTGGTACCAGGACTCGGTCTCCGAGCGCATCTGGGCCGGGACATTGGTAATGAATTGAGTTTTGAGCATGCCGCCAAACTGCCAGCCCTCGCTGAGATGCTGCAGCAGCGACTGGCTGCGGAATTGCGTCAGCACGTAGATGGAGTGGATACCGGAGTTTACGAGGTTACTGAGAACAAAATCGACGATTCGGTACTTCCCGCCGAATGGGACCGCAGGTTTGGCGCGTTCCCGCGTGAGCGGAAACAAGCGCGTTCCTTTACCGCCAGCGAGTACGATGCCTAGAACTCGGGGATGAAAGCTTTCTTGCACCGACGACGTGGACTGTTGTTCGCGGATCATATTCTCAGGTTCTCACCCTCCCAAACGATTCTGCGCCGGGACGGCTTGGCGCTTTAAAGTCCGCGCGTTGGCGGGCTCATATTTAGCCGAACAGCTTACCACCAACGCCCTACTGGGGGCTTAAGTTCCGTGCTGACATCCGTGAGCACGGGCTGTCCCCGCAATGGTACAATCCCCAACCAACTCGCGGGGAACTCACAAAATATGATTGGGACAACGATTTCCCATTACCGCATTCTGGAAAAACTGGGCGGCGGCGGAATGGGAGTGGTGTACAAGGCCGAAGACACCTCCCTTGGGCGGTTTGTAGCCCTCAAATTCCTTCCGGATGAGGTTTCGAACGATGCCGCAGCGCTGGAGCGTTTCAAGCGCGAGGCGCGTGCCGCCTCCGCGTTGAACCATCCGAACATCTGCACTGTGTACGAAATCGGCGAGGACCAGGGGAAGCGTTTCATCGCCATGGAGTATATGGAAGGGCGCACGCTGAAGCACGCGATCCAGGGGCGACCGATGGAGTTGGAGCAACTGCTTGAACTCGCGACCGAGATTGCCGATGCGCTGGATGCCGCGCATACGAAAGGAATTATCCATCGCGATATCAAGCCGGCAAATATTTTCGTCACCGACCGCGGCCACGCCAAGGTGCTCGATTTCGGATTGGCGAAGGTTGGGCAGGCCCGCGGAGCGGCGACACACGACGGAATGACCGTGACCGGAGAAGAAGATCATAACCTGACCAGCCCGGGGACAGCGGTGGGTACGGTTGCGTATATGTCTCCGGAGCAGGTGCGGGGAAAGGAACTGGATGCGCGGACCGATCTGTTCTCGTTCGGAGCGGTGCTGTATGAGATGGCTACCGGCGCGCTCCCGTTTCGCGGCGATACCTCCGGCGTGATCTTCGACGGCATTCTCAATCGCGAACCCACGGATGCGGTTCGATTGAATCCGGTAGTGCCAGTTAAGTTGGAAGAGATCATCAAGAAGGCACTGGAAAAGGATCGCGACCTCCGCTTCCAGAGCGCGGCGGAGATGCGGGCGGATTTGAAGCGCCTCAAGCGCGATACAAGTTCGGGTCGCAATGTGCTGCCTTCCGATGCTGTTCGTGTCGCGGATTCGGGGTCGATCAAATCACAATCCTCTTCTGCAGTGGCGGTCCCGGCGAAGTCCAGCGCCAAGTGGATGTGGATGGGGATTGCCGCCGTTGTTTTAGCAGCGGCTGGATTTGCTGTTTACAAGTACATGAATCGAGGGCCGGTCTTCAGCCTGCAGAACATGAAACTGACGCAGGTTACCGATAGCGGAAAGGCCGCTGCGGTAACAGTCTCGCCCGATGGCCGATACATTGTTTACGCGCTGCGCGATGGAGAAAACGAGAGCCTTTGGGTCCGGCAGGTTGCGACCGGAAGCGACGTACAACTCTTGCCGCCCGACATCGTGACTTACCATGATTTATCGATGTCTCCGGACGGCAACTATGTGTACTTCTCGCGATCGGACAAAACGACGGTCAATTACAACTATCTCTACATGCTGCCGGTTCTTGGAGGAACCCCCAGGTTGTTGCTGAAGGATGTAGATACGGCGCCGTCGTTTTCTCCGGACGGGAAAAAGTTTGCGTTCATGCGGGGCGACCCGCTACACGCGCAGACGTTATTCCTGACCGCTAACGCGGATGGGACGGGGGAAACGCTGCTGGCAAAAGAACCGGCCATCGTGAATAGCCCGAATCCGCCTTCCTGGTCGCCGGATGGAAAATGGATCGCGGTCTCAGTCCAGGCGATCACGGGGACAAATCAGACTGCGAACAAGGTTCAGCTTGTTTCGACCGCAGACGGTTCTATCCACGACCTTTACACTGCGCCAATATTCGGCGGGGCGGTTCGCTGGTTCAAGGACCAGAGCGGCCTGCTGTTCGCTCAAGTAGATAGGGATATAGGCAGGTGGCAGCTCTATTTCATTTCGTACCCCGATGGCAAGGCAATGCGGTTCACGAATGATCTGAGTTCCTATGCCCCGGACAGTCTGAGCGTCACCGCGGACGGACGCTCGGTGGCCGCCATTCAGCAGACCTCCCAACGCAGTCTTTGGATGGCTTCCGCAAACGACTTAGCGGGAGCGCAACAGATAGGGGATGCAAACCAGTATCTGAGGGGTCTTAGATGGACAAATGACGGCCGGTTGGTAGCAAGCTCCGACCACTCTGGGATTATCAGCTTCGACAAGAACGGGACGATGACGAACCTGGTCAGCGGTGGAGATCCGGCACTGTGGCCAGCGCCGTGCCGGAATATCAACCAGGTCCTGTTCAGCAGGGTTAAGAACGGTAAATCGACCATCTATCGGATGGACTCGGACGGCGGCAACGTCCGGGAAATTGGCCCGGAAGCAGTGGTCGGTTGCTCGCCCGATGGCTCGTCGTACCTGTACCTTGATAACGACTCGAAGTTGTTCATAGCGCCGACAGCAGGTGGCCAAGGCAAGTTTCTGGCAAAAACATCGGGCCCGCGAGACGAGTTCTCCCCGGACGGCAGACAGGTTTTCTACACCTACCAGGAGGAAACGAAAAACGGAGTGTACTCCGATTTCGTGGCAGTCATCAGCGCCGTGGGCGGGCCAAAGCAGTTTTCGTTTCAACTGCCGTCTGGAATCGGCGCGATCCACTGGTCTCCGGACGGGAAAGCCATCCAGTACTCGATTACCCGTGAGCGCGCCGGAAACATCTGGGAGCAGCCTCTGACCGGCGGTCCGCCTCGCCAGGTCACTCATTTCCCGCCGGGAATGAATATCAATGGTTTCTCCTGGTCCAACGACGGCAAACAACTCGCACTGATTCGCGGAACGACAACCAGCAACGTCGTGATGCTCAGCGATTTTCGCCAGTAGCAGGGCGGAGTTTCGGAGGAGACTTGTGGCGCAGGTCTCAAGTAGTATCAAGGCGCCCACATGGAAATCGAAACCGCCAGCGATAGTACGCTGCTCGTGCGTTTTGGGGAGAGCGCTTCTGACTCTTCCTTTCGCGCTGTCACCTCTCTCTTTCGCTCATTGCGAGCCGCCGGCGATCCGCGTGTGCGGAATATTCACCCCGCATATGCTTCTGTCCTGATCGACTTTGATCCGCTCCAGATCAGCCATGAAGAGATTCGGAAACTCGTAGCAGACTCGATTCGCCACGAAGGGGAGATCAGCGATCCGCTCAAGATAGTGCAAGTTCCTGTCTGCTACGAAACCGAATTTGGAATCGATACCGCTTTTGTCGCCGAGCATAGTGACCTCTCCCAGGAAGATGTAGTGCGAATGCACCATTCGGCAGCGTACGTTGTTTGCTTTATCGGATTCAGTCCGGGATTCGCGTATCTTGGCGGCCTGCCCCATGAACTTGAATGCCCGCGATTGGAGTCGCCGAGGAAACACGTCGCGGCCGGTTCAGTAGGAATCGCCGGCTCGCAAACTGGCATTTATCCCGTCGATTCTCCCGGCGGGTGGCGCATCATTGGGCGAACCCCGTTGCGAATGTTCGATCCTCTCGCAGACCCGCCGACACAGCTGCAGCCTGGGGATGCTGTGCGGTTTGTGCCGATCGATCGAGCCGAGTTCGAGAAACTTGCCAAATCCGAGAGCGGCAAATGAGCGTCGTGGAGATTGAGGTTCTCAATCCGGGCATTCAGTCCACCATCCAGGACCTGGGCCGATTCGGATTCGCGCATTTGGGGATATCTTCGGCGGGAGCAGCGGATGCGCTGTCACTCCGGATTGGGAATCGCCTCGTTGGAAATGACGATAACGCGGCGGCGATCGAGATGACCCTCGTCGGCGCAAGTCTGCGTTTTCTCCATGCCTGCACGATCGCGCTGACTGGAGCCGAAATCACGGCTGGAGTTGTGCCGATGTTCGAGCCCGTGCAGGTCGATGCCGGTTTCGTGCTGGAGTGTGGCCCACTTCGGGGCGGGGCACGGACTTACCTGGCCGTGAACGGCGGCATCGCGGTGCCGAAAATCCTGGGCAGCGCTTCTACCCACTTGGGAGCGGGATTCGGCGGATTACAGGGGCGAGCCTTGAAACGAGGTGACGTACTTGAAGTCGAAAACAAGGGCGGCGCGACACGTCCGGCAAGCTCGGCTCTATTACGCAAAATCTCGCAGCAGCGGAGAACGATTCACGTCACGAAGGGACCGCAACTGCGATTGTTCGCTGAAGACACACTGGAGCGCCTTTGCTCATCCGAGTATGTGGTTACTGAGCAATCGAACCGACTCGGGTTGCGGCTGGCCGGGCCTGCGGTTGAGCCTGCAGCGCGCGGCGAACTTCTTACCGAAGGGGTTTCGCTGGGAGCGATCCAGATCCCGCCAAATGGACAGCCCATCGTGCTATTTGTGGATCAGCAGACAACCGGGGGATATCCGAAGCTCGCGAACGTAATCGCCGCAGACATGCATTGTATCGGGCAATTACGGCCGCGCGATATTGTACGCTTCGAACGTGTTTCGATTGACGAAGCGATCCAATTTCTCCGGCAACAAGAGTATCGTCTTGCGGAGGCGTTCCGAGAATGAACACTGCCGCATGGTATCGAACGGCCACACCGCGCCAATGGAAGGTCCTGGCGGCGGCGGTGTTCGGCTGGATGCTCGACGGCATGGATGTCATGTTGTATTCGTTCGCCCTCACGCGTATTCAGCATGAGTTCGGCTTCAGCTCAGCCGTTGCCGGCGGAGTCGCCTCAGTAACATTGCTTTCTTCCGCCTTCGGTGGAGTAGCTTTCGGATACGTGGCGGACAGGTTCGGACGAACGAAAGCGCTCGGCATTTCGATACTTGCGTATTCGGCATTCACGGCAGCGACAGCTACGTCGCACAGCCTGGCGGAATTGATTGTCTGGCGATTGCTGGTGGGCCTTGGGTTGGGCGGAGAATGGGCTGCCGGAGCGGCCCTGGTCGCGGAAGAGTGGCCAGCGGAGCATCGTGGAAAAGCCATCGGTATCGTTCAATCGGGCTGGGCGTTAGGATACATTGCGGCGGCACTGCTGGCGGCCGCTATTATTCCAACGCACGGTTGGCGGTTGCTCTTTGTTGTCGGCGTCGCACCGGCCCTGCTTTCGGCATGGGTTTGGCGCAGCGTCCCCGAACCGGAGGTGTGGCGCACCGCAGTCCAGAAATCGCAGCCGTCAATCAAGATCATCTTCACCTCTCCGCTGCTGCGTACGACCGTGGTTGCGATCGCGGTTTGCAGTTCGCTGATGTTCGCCTACTGGGGGCTGTTTACGTGGGTTCCGGCGTATCTTGCATCTCCACGCGCAAGCGGCGGAGCGGGGATGTCCATTGTGCAATCCGCGTCGTGGATTGTTCCATTGCAGATCGGCGCATTCTTCGGGTACACCAGTTTTGGATTTTTGGCCGACCGCTTCGGAAGACGGCCAACGTTCGTCATATTCGTGCTCTCTGCCGCCGCTTGTGTACCAGTGTATGGACTATTCGGGAAGTCGCCCGAGGTCCTGCTGCTGACTGGACCGCTGCTCGGATTCTTCGGACACGGATATTTCAGCGTCTTTGGGGCGATGCTGGCGGAATTGTTCCCGTCGGGCGTCCGTGCCACGGCGCAAGGATTGTGTTACAACGCAGGCCGCGGAATCAGCGCGCTCGCACCGTTTACCATCGGATTCATTGCCGATCGAAGCGGGATTGGAATGGCACTGGCGTCCACTTCTGTGTTTTATGTGATTGGAGCAGTGATGATCTACCTGCTACCGGAAACCAAGGGACGAGAGCTGAAATGACGGAAGTCAGGATCGACCTGAACGCGGATCTCGGTGAGTCTCCGGCCGCGTATGAAGTTGATGCTGAACTGATGCGGTTCATTACTTCCGCGAATATTGCCTGCGGCGGCCACGCAGGAGACGTGAAAAGCGTCGCGCGGACGGTAGAGCTTGCCCGGACGTACAGGGTGGCGGTCGGAGCGCACCCGAGCTTTCCTGATCGTGCCAATTTTGGGCGGGTCGCAATGACGATCGAGGCCGCCGAACTACAACGCTCGCTCGAGGAGCAAATCAGTCTGATCGCGGAAATTGCCGCGCGGTTCGGGTCGCCGGTGGCGCACGTGAAACCGCATGGTGCGCTCTATCATTCCGCGAGCGCGGATCCGGTGGTTGCGCAGGCAATTGCGCGAGCCGTCCAGAAAATCACTCCATCCGCGATAATTGTCGCGCAGTACGGCTCTCCCGCCGCGGACTTCTATCGCGAGGTCGGCCTTCTGGCAGCGACCGAGGCCTTCGCCGACCGAGCCTACGAGCCCAATGGAGCTTTGCATAGCCGTTCGCTTCCGGGAGCCCTTCTCGACGAAGGTCGTGCGGTGGAGCAGGCGCTGGGCATCGTACTCAAGCAGCGCGTCGTCGCGTCGGATGGCAGCGCATTGACTATCCGTGCGGATACTCTCTGCTTCCATTCCGATACCCCGAACGCCGCAGCGATCGCAGGACGAGTTCGACAAGCGCTGGAGATTGCAGGAGTTCGAATCGCGCCGCTTTCCGCCCTGAAAGCCAACGGGTGAATCTCACGCCACAGAAATAGACGCAAGCAATTAAAAACGCGCCCGCAAAGGCGCGTTTTGCTGTAACGGGCTCACGGCCCGTCTAGTTGAAACCTCAAGTTCCTCCGGAACTGCCGCAGGACCCGGCGGGCGCGCCGCAGGGCGTCGCACTCGAACTGCTTCCGGCTCTAACCGCGAACGAGGAGAGCTGCTGTTCGAGCTTTTTGCTGTGGCAGGAAGGGCACTCCGGTTTACGCGAGCCGATCACGATCGCCTCGAAGCGCTTACCGCAATTCTCACATTTGTATTCAAAAATCGGCATACTGGTTTTCGGCGGCACTCGTCGCCGCTAGAATAAATGCAATCGCAGCAATAGCTGTTACATTGATTATAGATGCGCCCGGCAAGCCCAGAATCTCACCCGTTTGTGCCACGCCGCGGCCTGGGCGGCGGCCACCTGCAGACGCTCGCGGGCAACTTTCTGAAGCGCAAGAATCATCTTCCTGAACCCGAAGAGCGGCTGTTCCATGTTGAGCCTGAAGTTCAAGTACTCTGCGATTGTCACTGGCAGCGGGGTCGCTCACGAACCCTCACTTTGATGATCGTGCATGGCCTGGAAGGGTCCAGCGATTCCCAGTACGTGGTCGGCACCGGAAGCAAGGCTTGGGAGCGCGGGTGGAACGTCATCCGGATGAACATTCGCAATTGTGGTGGAACCGAAGGCCTGACGCCGACGCTTTATCACTCCGGCCTCTCCGGCGATATTCGCGCCGTGATCGACGCGCTTCTGAAACAGGACGGATTGCCGCACATCGCACTCGCCGGCTTTTCCATGGGTGGGAACCAGGTGCTGAAATGCGTCGGCGAGTGGGGAAGAGAAGCGCCGTCTCAAATGGTCGCCGCTTGTGCCGTCTCACCCGCATGTGATCTTGCCCTCTCGGCGGACGCGCTGCATCGAGGGCAGAACCGGATCTACGAATGGTGGTTCCTCGCAGGTCTGTTCAAACGGTTCCGACGGAAAGCGGAGATGTTTCCCGGCCGATTCGATCCGGCCCTGCTGAAAGGCGTTCGCAGCATTCGCGACTTCGATGAACGAATCACCGCGAAGTACATGGGTTTTCTGGGCGCAGAGGATTACTACACGAAGGCCAGCTCGTCGCGAGTCCTGGACAAGATCGCCACCCCGACCCTCGTGATTCACGCAGTTGACGATCCATTTGTAGTTATCAGTGACGGGACCGCGGCCAAGCTTCGCTCGAATCCCAACATAACTTACGTCGAATCTGCGCACGGCGGACACTGCGCGTTTCTCGCCGCGGCTGACGGTTATGACGGCCGCTGGGCGGAACGGCAGATCGTCGACTTCTGCGCCAAACAACTGCCGTCGCGCTGACCTCGACTTCCTGGTCGGCGAATGGCATCATCGGTTCACTCTCATGGATGCCGATTACAGCGTCGAACTCGGAGCGAACGACGATGTACTCGATTTTCCGTGGTCGGCTCCCGAGCACAACCTGCGCTACTACAACCTGAAGAACCAGCCCGATCTCCTTCTCTATATCTCGGAAGCGAGTGAATATCAGGAACTGGGGCGATATCTCGCGGCTGTGAATTCGCCGGCATCAGCACTGCTCACCGCCAAATGCGACGTCTGGACGGACGAGGAGTTAGGCGAAGCTGAGGCCATCTACGACGCAAACACTAAGCTCGCATGCTACGTCGATCATCTTTTTGCCAGCGACTCTGAAACTACCGAAGATGCGCGATTCAACTTTGAGCGGCATGAACGCTTTGCGCAACGGGTGGTCGAACTCCTTTCCCGCGTGCCGCCAATCACGGCGGCAATAGAAGTGATCATCCGCCGCTGCTACTACCGTCCGGACGACAGCGAGGAGCGAACCGGCTACTACATGACGATCTATGTCTCAGGTTACGGCAGCGATGTTACCGATGCGCGCCAACGCTGGGCCATTGCGCTGGATCTGCTGCAAAACGTGCTTCTGCAGTTGTCGGCCGAGGTTCGCCGCAAAGCCCTTTGAAAAGCCAACAGTGCCGGGCGAAAACTCCGGTAAAATAGTGGTGCCCTCCAAGTGCGGGAGCGTAGCTCAGGTGGATAGAGCATCTGCCTTCTAAGCAGAGGGTCGCAGGTTCGAGTCCTGCCGCTCCTGCCATTTACTCTTTCTTGTTCAACTACTTAGGCGGAATGGCTGAATCGCGTCTATTCCTTCACTTGGGTAGTGTGCCCAGTTTTGTGCCCACTCAGCAATCTTAGCGACTCCGGAGTGCGGACTCGGTCGCCGAATAGAGGCGCATCTTTTCGCAGTCGATCCTCAAACCCGGAGGCAACAACCACCGTCGCCACTGTCGCGGGCGAGGCTTCTACGTAGTCAAGGCTTCTCCAACATCCGAGATCATGCCTGAATTTCGTCAGCAATACGCGCGCGCGAGGTCGAGTTCCGCCTTTGCCAGACATCACCTAACCCCACTCGCTGCTAACAGCGAGAATAACAGCGAGGATCGATCCCTGAGAACAGGCCAGATAACAAGGGAAAAACGCAAGTTGATTTCGCCCGAAATCGAGCGTTTTTCAAAACGTCTTCTGGGGCAAATCACTGATAAATTCCCAGTTTTGAGAGCAATACGCGCGCGCGCGAGGCTTTGTCCAAGCGAAAATCAAGGGAAATCAAATCTACCAAACGTCTGTTTGGAAACTTCGATTTTGGGGAAATGAAAATCTGATTAGGGCACGGTGCGCTGGGACTAGCATTCTTTGACAAGCCACATTATCGAGGTTCGAAATCTGTAGCGACGTGTTGGGAACTTCATCCCGCTGTCGTATCCATTCGCTGAAAACCCGTTCTCCACCCCCACCTATTACAGTGACCCGTGATTTTCGTCACATTATGTCGCCGCTTGGCAGGAGTAACGTGAATGAACTCTTTGCCGTGCACAGGGTTGCGCCGCTAGAGCCTCGCTCCCCCGAACGCGAGATGAGCCGACTTAGGCTCCTGATCGAAAAATAGAACGCTAGGCCGTGTGAAAGTACACACCCGGAGAGTTTTTTCTCCGTGGATTGCCGTTTCCGGACAAGCCAGCTCATTGAGGGCAGGAAGGTTGTCTATGGGATACAACGTTTCACTTGTTGTTGCTGCTTTTTATACAGATCCGGGTTCAGGATTCCTGATTCTCCAGTTGATTTCATCCGCGATTGTGGGAGGCGGTTTCTTCTTCCGGAAGCGGCTTGCGGCGTTTCTGCGCTGGTTTCAGAGGGATAAGCAGGCATGATCTCGGATGTTCCTGCGGGTTTGGCATCCTTTCGCGATCCGTCCGGAAGCGTTGTTCAGACTGACGGCCGAGTTTTTAGGATTGTTCGACCCGGCGGATTGCCGAATCTCGATGCATTCTTTAATTCGCCTGCCGCAATTCGGTCCATAACTGATGGATCGATCATCCGAACTTGGCGGGCCATCCCGACCTTCCCCGCCGCAGTCGATGAGATTCTGGCGGAATCAGACCCAACCAATTGCGCAGTTCTGGAGCACGAACGCATCCCGTTCCAGAGTTTCCCGTACGAGTGGTCGCCAGAGATGCTGTACGAAGCAGGTTTGCTGACACTCGCCCTTTGCGATCAGCTTCTCGATGAGGGTAGGGGGCTCAAAGACGCCACGCCATACAACATACTTTTCCGCGGAACGAAGCCGGTATTGGTCGATGTGCTCTCAGTTGAAGCTCGTGACCCTTCTGACCCCGTGTGGCTGCCCTACGCGCAGTTTATGACAAGTTTCATCTTGCCCCTGCTCGCCTATCGGAAGTTCGGTCTGCCCTTGGATCAGGCTTTCTTATCCAGAAGGGACGGACTGAAGCCTGAAGACCTGTACAAGTTTTGCGACGCAGGAAGAAAGCTCGATCCTTCCATTCTCTTCAACGTCGTTCTTCCCACTTGGCTTGGTCGGGTTTCACGACTCAACAGTGATGGACTGTACCGAAAAAGATCGAATCCAGATTCCCACCGTGCTCGCTTCATGCTTCGGGGACTCTTCGCGAGCCTCCGTAGGAAGTTGAAGGCCGTTTCGCCACCGGAGGACTCCGGCAGTAATTGGACTAATTACGAGAATCAAAACAGCTATTCACGAGAAGAAATGGAGCGAAAGCAAGCGTTCGTGAGCACGGTGCTCCAACGATTTTGGCCCAGCATGGTTCTGGATGTCGGATGTAATACCGGGGTTTTCAGCCGATTGGCAGCCCGGCAGGGTGCTACCGTGGTCGCAATTGACAGCGATCCCGTTGTTGTTGGGCGAGCGTTCACAAAGGCAAAACGCGAAGCCCTCGATGTATTACCTCTCGTTGTGGACATCTCGCGACCTACCCCGGCAGTGGGTTGGAACAACGCAGAGTGTTCGTCGTTTCTAGCTCGGGGCACCGAGCGCTTCGATCTCGTTCTAATGCTTGCCGTTGTTCATCACTTGATCGTGACTGAGAGAATCCCTCTCATTAACATCGCAGCGCTGGTCGCGCAGCTTACAAACGAGTTCGCTCTGATTGAATACATTGCCCCTTGTGATCCTATGTTTAGGAAGTTGGTCAGAGGAAGAGATGCACTATATGCACACGTCACCGAGCAACTGTTCCGGAGTACGTTTCAGGAGCAGTTCTCCATTCTCGATGGTATTCCTCTGAGCCAGACGCGCAGCTTATACCTGTTGAGAAAGAAAAAATGAAAAGGGATTTTCTGTTGTGTTTGTCATTCTCGAATCTGGTCTTCTTGAATGCTTGGGATAGAGTTCTGTGGGCAGGGGCTGGCTATTATCGACAGAACGTCGCAAAGGACATCCTGCTAGTGGCCTGCTGCGTGGTGCTGTTTACTATCGTCAGTTGGCTCCTTTTGCTGGTCGTAAGACGAAGCAAAAACGCTAGAGTTTTGAACATTGCGAGGTTTGGATTCTTCTGTTTTGCGGCATTGTGGCTTCTCCCGTATGTCTTCCGCGCATTCTCAGCACTGCCACCACTCGGTAAACTCACTTTGGGTATTTGCTTGGCAGTCTTGCCTCTCCTGTGGAAACGCATCCCTTTATCTCGATTCGCTGCGAGCCTTCTCCTGTGCTCCTCTCTATTCGTGCTGGTCACATTCGCTGAAGCAACCTGGTTTGTCAGCCAATCCGCAAAACCACAGTCTCAGATCAAACCTGATGTGGTCCGCAACTCCGGAAAGTCGCGCGTGCTCTGGATCGTCTTCGATGAACTCGACGAAGATATTGCGTTTGACAATCGGCCCAAGTCGCTTCACCTTCCTGAATTTGATGCCCTACAGGCGCATTCATGGGCGGCTTCACGTGCCTATCCGCCCGCGAATCTCACTGAGTTGTCGATTCCCGCGCTTCTGACGGGCAAGATTATTGAGAATACAAAACCCTTGAACGACCACGAACTGTCACTTCAGTTGGGCGACAGCCACGTCTGGATTCAATGGAGCAAGGCCCCCAGTATTGTGTCGGATGCGAGGAACCTGGGGTTTCGTACTTCCTTGATTGGTTGGTACCACCCATACTGCGATGTTCTTGGAAGTGAGCTTGATTATTGCTTTCAAGTGAAATCCGCCGCCTTTTTTGGCAGCCTTGTCCGCCAGTCGTTCGCCGGTACTACGGCGTCAGTGCTCCGCAGGGTATTTCCGATACTTGGTTCGCTGGGGACTCCAGACCCCGAAGATCGCAGGTGCCGCCGAGATCACCTGAGGGAGTACATGGAAATCGAGAATGCCGCAATCGCTGCGGTAAGCAGATTCCAGGACGGACTGCTGATCATCCATATCCCTGCTCCTCATCCGACCGCCATTTTTGACCGAGATCTTGGACAGTATCGGACGGAAGGGAAGCGGAGTTATTTGGACAACCTGGCGCTTGCAGACATGGCGCTTGGTGAGATTAGAAAACAAATGGAAGTGCGGGATACATGGGGCGACACGACTGTCATTGTCACATCAGATCATTGGTGGCGCGTAAGGGCCTGGGCAAAGGGGGCACTTTGGACGGAGGAAGAAAGAGTTTTCGACCAGAAGAGGGATCATCGCGTTCCATTCCTAGTCAAGTTGGCGGGTCAGAAAACCCAGATCAACTACGATAGGCCAGTAAGCACCATCCTAATTCGGGATTTGATTAGATCGGTTCTAACTGGTGAGACTGAATCAGCGGAAGCCCTCTCCGCTAAGGTGAACTCGTTAACGACGGAAACACCCCGGACAATTTATCGGGACTACGAAACTCAGAGAGTGACGGTTTTACGTGCGGGCGATTAGGACGACGCGGGGTTATCTGGCGCACAGATTGTGCCCAGTGGCAGGTTGTTAGTGTTTGTATCCGGCCTCCATCCCTGCCCGGAAAGCTGCATAAATACTGCTCTTTCCAAACTCGCACAAATCGCGCTAAGTCATTGATTCTTCGTACGGCAATTCCTTCTAAACAGAGGGTCACAGGTTCGAGTCCTGTCGCTCCTGCCATTTACTTCCCCCCGGCTGGTCTGACGAAATTTATAGCGGTGAGGGCTCCCTCTCATTTTCGTGTTCGCCGTCGACGGCGAACATTCTCTCGAGCGCTCGGTGCGCCAGATCTCGCCCTGCGAGACCAAAGGCGAGAGCCAGTCCAAACATTAGTGCGCCAAAGAGGATACAGAACGCGGCAATAATGGTTTGCTCCGCGAGTCCCAATTGCTCAAAGGCCATCGCGACAGAGAGTGCCACGATAATGAGACGTATCGAGCCGCTGATCAGACGTGGCGACGGTGCACCGCTGTTCACCGCGGCGAGCAGCGCCGCCCTTGAGAAGAAACTCGCGGCGACCAGCCCGAAGAATATGATCAGGATTGCCACAAGCACGCGCGGCAGATAAAGAAAAATGCGCCCGATCTCGTCCTGAAGCCCGAGAATATCCAGCGCATTGATGCCGAGGAGAATGAAGCCAATCCATGCGATCCAGAAAACGAATCCGCTCAACAACTCGCTGGAAGAAGGCAGGGCGGCCTTGCTCAACAGGCTCGCGGTCCCGGCGTTTTCCGAAAGTTTTTCAAAGCGGAGGATGCGCAACACCGCACGCAGGATGAGCTTGAGGAGGTACGCAATGACGAAACCTGCGACGATAACAATGAGCATCACGATGAATCGCGGCACGAAGCGGGCAAATCCTCTTGTCAACTGGTCCCACATCTGGCTGAGTTCGTGGAGAATCATTTCCTTCATGGCGTGCCTCCGTCTTTGTTGTTCCACAGCTGCAACAGGTACGGCTTGTTTTGCTCGAATGCTGCGCAGATTGCTTCGACCCGCGCCTCTATTTCCGGCGCTGAAGCCTGGCGATTGCTAACTAGAAATTCGTATATTTTCCCTCGATATAACGGGGCCAAGGCTTGGATTATGTGGTCCCGGCTGATAACGCTCTTGTGATATGAGACCGCGAATTCATAAATGATTCTTGCCCAGAGGTCGTCAGGAAAATGAAAGAGTTCTTTCGATTGATTTGCGCAAGCGGTCAACTCAGCCAGAGTTCGTGGAGAGAGAACGGAACTGAGAATCTCGTGAAGATCGTGCACGCCGGACCTGAACATAGCGAACATCCGGTGAGGGTTGATACGCGTCGGCTCGGTGGTGATTTCGAGCGCGCCACTCTCAATCGGCACCGCTTCCGAGCCATTAATGGCCGTCCATGCCGTTGAGTTCGCGTCGAGAAAAGAAAACAAGGTCCCTACAGTTTGTCGCAAAGCCGGAACCAGATCGGTCGTGCTGCGGCCGTCTTCTTTGGCGCCAAGAAAGACTTCGCACGGGCGAAAACCATTCATCACAGCGGAAAGGACAAGCAACAGTTCTGCGCCGCTCTCTTCGTCCGTGGTCCGCGGGAATTTCTCATTCAGCAGTAGTTCCTCGCCGACCCTACAGGAGAATCCGAAATCGGTGCAGTAGGGCTCATGAATCTTCTTGCCGCAAACTGCGCTCACCATGGGATACAGCAGAAGCCGCAACAGTAGTCCATCGAACTTATGGCGCCGATACAGCGGCAGCGCGAGATCGAAATTCTTCCTGTAAATGGGTGCGAGAAGCCGTCCGATCCATTCGGGCGTGACGTTTTCTGACGGCGCGATAACGGCACAAGCGCGTGCTCGCAGCAGGTCTGCCGTGGCCAGAAGCAGGTGCGAGAATGATGGGGCGTCTGCTCCCCCACCACACTCGGCGGTTAGCGCGTGGAACGTGCGAAGAGACTGCAGCTTAGTGCCGGCGAATGTCGCGCTGGATGCTTCCATCGCCAGCTTCATGCTGCCATCCCGTGAGCCCGTGTCGGCAAGAAGAAGTACGGCGCGTTCGCGAGGAAAGATATTCAACAACCCAAGCCGCACCGCCTGCACCGCGTTGCCAATGGTCGCGGCACGGTTTTGTGTGGGCACGGCAACGAGTAGATCCACCTCACCCACATCAATGAGCTGCCGGAGAAACTCGTCCGAAAGCACGCTCTCCTCGGCCAACAGAATTCCCCCTTACGAATGAGTCGTTAAATCTTCCTCATGCGGAACCAGAAGAACTGATGCGGTCCCAGGGTGAGCAGGTAGTTCGAATCGCCGATGCGAGGAAATATGTTCCTTCCGAACATCTCGATCAGCACGTGACCTTTGTATTTCCGCAAATCAAGTTCCACGGCTTGAGCAGCGCTGGAGAGATTATTCACCACCAGCACCTTCTCATTTCCCAACTGGCGCACATATGCCAGTACACGATGATTTGCCGGCTGCAAAAACTCGATGGATCCAGTTCCAAATACCCGTGTTGACTTTCGAACCTGGATCAACCGTTTCATCCATGCCAGCAACGAGTGCTCGGACCGCTGTTGGGCGGTCACGTTAATCGACTGATACCCGAAAACCGGATTCAGAATCAGCGGGGAGTATAAATTCTCCGGATCCGCTGTAGAGAATCCAGCGTTCCAGCCCCCGCTCCACTGCATCGGTGTACGAACGCCATTTCTGTCGCCCAGGAAGACGTTATCACCCATCCCGATCTCATCCCCATAGTAAATAATCGGCGTTCCGGGCAGCGACATCAACATGCCATTCATCAACTCGATCTTCTTACGATCGTTGTCGAGTAGTGGTGCGAGCCGTCGCCGAATCCCAAGGTTCAGCCGCATTGTCTTGTCGCTCGCGTACACGTCATACATGTAGTCGCGCTCGAGGTCGGTCACCATCTCCAGCGTAAGTTCATCGTGGTTTCGCAGGAAAAGGCACCACTGGGCGGTCGTGGGAATTTCGGGTGTCTGTTCGAGAATCTCGACAATGGGCTTGCGGTCTTCCAGTTTCAGGCCCATGAACATGCGGGGCATCAGCGGGAAGTGGAAGGCCATATGAAACTCGTCTTCGTTACCGAAGTAGGGCCGCAAATCGGCAGGCCACTGGTTGGCCTCGGCCAGCAACATTCGCCCGGGATACTCCGCATCCAGCTGAGCCCGCAGTTCCCGGATCACTTGATGTGTCTCAGGAAGGTTCTCGCAATTGGTGCCTTCGCGCTCGACGAGATAAGGCACGGCGTCCAACCGGAACCCGTCGACCCCCATATCCAGCCAGAACTTCATTACGTTCCACATCTCTTGGCGGACGGCCGGATTGTCGTAGTTGAGGTCGGGCTGGTGGCTGAAGAAGCGATGCCAGTAATACGCCTTTGAGAGCGGGTCCCATGCCCAGTTCGACATTTCCGTGTCGAGAAAGATAATGCGGGTGTCACGATACGGCGTGTCGGTGTCGCTCCAGACGTACCAGTCGCGCTTGGCATTGTCACGCGAACTGCGCGATTCCCGGAACCACGGATGCTGGTCGGACGTGTGGTTCAGTACGAACTCGATAATGACGCGCAAATCCCGCCTGTGCGCGGCCTCAAGGAATATTTTGAAGTCGTTCAGGCTGCCGTAACTCTCGTGTACGGAGTAGTAATCGGAAATGTCGTATCCGTCATCGCGCAGCGGCGAGGGGAAGAACGGCATCAGCCAGATCGCCGTTACCCCCAGGTTTCGAAGGTAGTCCAGTTTTTCCGTGAGTCCCGCAAAATCACCGATACCATTCCCACTGGCGTCATAAAACGTGCGCACGTGGACCTGATAAATGATTGCCTGCTTGTACCAGGGATCTGCGGTCATCATGTTCAGGAGTTGATACTCTTCAAAGATAAGGCTAACCGATTATAGTAACTGAAAACACGGCGCGGGCTGTCTGAGCGCTGCGAAATGGGCCGAGTGCAAAAAGCCTTGAGCAACTAAGGAGCCCCTTCTGAATGGAGACTCCCGAGAGATGGTGGGAATGGCTGGATTGTCGGTGGAAATCTCTATCGACCGTCGCACTTGTGGGCTGGGTGCTCTTCTACATCTTATTTCTGGCGTATGCTGCCATGAATCGCAGCGGCTTCCTCTTTATCGATAATGCGAACCTGGTCGTCCATGAGGGTGGCCACCTGCTCTTCGGGTGGTTCGGCCCGACGCTGGGTTTGTGGGGCGGCACCATCCTGCAGTGGCTTGTTCCATTCCTGCTAGCGGCCTGGTTTTTTACCCAGCGACAAATCTCGGGATTCTGTTTCTGCTTGTTCATATTCTTTGAGAATTTCCTCTATACCGCGACGTATATGGCCGACGCCCGCGCCCAGGCGCTTTCGCTTGTCAGCGTGGGAGAGAGCGACAACCCACATGACTGGTTCAATATCTTCAGCAGTCTGGGCGTACTACAGCACGATACGCAAATTGCCGCAGCAGTGCGGTTGCTCGGATGGCTCGGAATGCTCTGTACTGTTGCATGGCTCGTGTGGCGAGGTAGAAAAATCGGACAAGATGAGGGTATCTGACTCGCTGACGCTACTTCGGAAAATGGCGAGAGTTCTGGGTTCCAGCAACCACAAAACTGTAAATGGGAAAACCTGGGAAAACGGAAAAGACTGCGACATTGGTTATGCTCCAACCGCCGACTCCTGCGAGGGAGTTCGCGATCCGGATACATGCACCGTCGCAGTCCTTGATGCAACCACCGCTTCCGCGGTCTCTGACCCCGACCGCCTCTCGCAAGGTTGGTCGGTTTTTTCGGGTCCGAGTGCTTTGCGAGTCGCCTCGCCTAGCGGGTCACTCAGCCTACTTCGGATCGGCAAAGTTTTATTTAAGCCAACCCTTTCGGCCATCGATGGACGTCATCCTAACCGCGCAAGAGAAAATGTCAATGCCGAATATTAGTGCAAATGTAACAATCGCTGTGGATTTCTGCCGACTCGTAACTGGCAGATAAAGAAGCAGTTGCATGGAAAACCGAAGCAGTTGCCCAGTTTTACACATTTTCTTCCACATAATCAGGAACTCGACTTCTTCCGCTTCTGTGTACCACATCAATGTCTTGACGCATCAACGTAGTTGAAGCATTGTGTAACTTACGAAGCAAAATGTCTGAATTGGTGGCCTACGTCGACGGCGGTTCCCATGGCAATCCTGGGCCGTCCGGCATTGGAGTGGTAATCCAGGATTCCTTTGGTACCAAGTTCGGCGTCTCGAGGTGGATCGGTCACCACGACAACAATGTGGCCGAGTACGTCGCCCTCCTCGAAGCCCTGCAGATCGCGCTGACCATGAACGCCAAGGCGCTGCGCGTCTACTCCGATTCCGAAGTCGTCGTTCACCAGATGAACGGGGTGTACACCTGCCAGAGTCCACGCCTTTACTCCCTCAACTGGACGTGCAAGAAACTGGCGAAATCCCTGGATTTCTCGATCATGAGAATCCCTCGGCACGAAAATGTCGAGGCGAACCACTTGGCCAATCGTGCTGCTCGCATGATGGGCCCAAAACGGAAGAAGAATCGCAGGCGAAGTGAGCTTCGCGAAATCCCCGCTCTGTGATAGCATTCCGTCCCTGTTCATAAGCTTCCTCATAATCCAGGTCCACTCCAGCACTGATTCGAATTTTCAGGAGGAGAACTTTGTCCCTCGCGATTCAATGCCGTCGTGTCGGGTATGTCACCGTGGTGGATTGTGCCGGAAAGCTGATTGCCGGCGAGAATGCAGCCTCGCTGCACGATCAGGTGCGGCGCTGCATCGACAGCCATATCAGCGTGGTCGTCAACCTGGGAGCAGTTACCTTTATTGACAGCAGCGGACTGGGATTGCTGGTTCGACTCGTTACCACAACGCGAAATTCTCCGTCAGGTCTGCGCTTCTGCGGCGCGAACGACCAGGTCCACAGGATCCTGGAATTGACCAATCTCCGGGGCGTCCTGAGGGTTCATGATACCGAGCAAGAGGCAATCGAAGCCTTGGAAAGAAAAGAGTCGGGCCAATTCAGCTCCGGCGTTGGTGCCAGCGTTCTCTGCCTCGACCGTTCGATGGATCTGCTTGCCTTTTTTAGGGGAGCGCTCGACAAGGCTGGCTTCGAAACTCACTCTGCCTGCAATGTGCCGGACGCGCTGCTCCTTCTGAGGACGCTCCGCCCGAACGCGATTGTCGCTGGTCCCGAGTTTGCCACAAAGGTCGGAGGCGTTGCCGCCGAACTGAAAGTCCCTGTCATCCCTTTTAACGAGGACTTCTCGGCCCTCGATGCGGGCGATGCAACGGCCTCACTCCTGGAGCAACTCAAGGCACGGCTGGTCAAAGGAAATGCCTGATCCAGGTCGTCCGCAAGTTCTCCTAATATCGTCATTACTCATCGCCTTCGTCGCGAAAACTGCGCGACGGAACCGCCTCTCCATTGTTATTCTTTTGTGTTAAGCACTCATACTTCAAAGGACTGTGCAACATGGCGAATAGCAAGAAGGGTGTCATTGGCATTCTTACCGGTGGCGGCGATGTACCGGGATTGAACCCGGCAATTCGTTCGGTGACGTTCCGGGCTCTGCGCGAAGGCTACCAGGTTATCGGTTTGAAACGCGGCTGGGCGGGCCTCATCGACATCGTCCGCGACAAGGATTACGACAACAGCAACAACTTCCAGGTTCTCACCGAAGAAGTCGTGAACCGTGCCGGACGTACCGGCGGTACGTTCCTTCACACTTCGCGCACCAACCCCAGTAAGGTAAAGAAAGACTCGGTTCCTGCGCACTTGCAGGACAGGTACACCGCCGACAAGAATGACCTCACGCCGGAAGCACTCAAGAACCTCGACTGGCTCGGCATCGACTACCTGATCCCTATCGGCGGCGACGACACGCTCAGCTACGGCGTGCGCCTCTTCCAGGAAGGGTTCAAAGTCGTCGCTATCCCCAAGACAATGGACAACGATGTCCCGGGCACCGATTACTGCATCGGCTTCAGCACCTGCGTGACGCGGACCATCCAGATGGCTAACAGCCTTCGAACATCGGCCGGGTCGCACGAGCGCTTCCTGGTGCTGGAAGTTTTTGGTCGATACGCCGGCTACACGGCGATGCTGCCCACGATGGCCGGCGCCGCCAACCGGTGCGTCATTCCTGAGCACAAGTTCGACATTGAGCGCCTGACCGAACTCATGTGTGCGGATCGCCAGAAAAACCCCAGCCGCTACTCCGTCGTGCTGGTCTCAGAGGGCGCGATGTTCGAAGGCGGAGAGATGATTTTTGAGAACGAAACCACGGACGCCTTCGGTCACAAGAAACTCGGCGGCATCGGCGATCTCGTAGCTGAGAAGCTGAAAGAACTCTCGCCGAAGTACAACCACGGCAAGACCATCGAGTGCATCACCCAGAAACTCGGCTACCTGGTGCGTGGTGGCGACCCCGACGCAATCGACTCCATCGTTCCCATGGCCTACGGCAACCTGGCTCTCGACCTCGTGCTCAGCAACATGCATGGCCGCCTGGTAGTGCTGAAGAACGGCCGCTATGACAACATTCCAGTCGATACCGTCACCGCCACAAAGAAGTTGGTGAACGTGAAGGAGCATTACAACACCGAGCGTCTGCGGCCCTTCTACAAGAGCTTCGAGATGAAGCCACTCTTTATCATGACCAGCGAACAAGGATTGCCCGTATAGACGGTCAGTTCGCGTTTTGCCTGCCATAAATGTGTATGGGAATCCGCCCGGGAACCTCGGTTCCCGGGCTCTCTTCTCCGGTGACTAGGTCCTCCTGATGATGGACCAAGGGAATTACCTAATCGTCAGCACCCATACGCGGCACTAGTCTGTAAGGTATGCGCCTTCGTTTCCTGTCATGGCTTTGCGCTCTCTTCCTGGTCACGACGCCCTTGGTGCAGGCTCAAATCTCGACGAAGCAGCCATCCCCTCGAGGTTGGGTCCGGATGGAGACCGCGATTGGAGACGACTACTTCGACGGCCACGACACGCGAGAGCGCATACTCCGTCATCTGCGGATCGCGAAGGCACTCCACGTTCATTACCTGCGGTGCGCTTTCAGTTGGAACGGTATTGAACCCGAGCCGGGCAAGTTCGATTTCCGATTCTGGGACATGCTCGTGGACGAAGCTTCCCGTGCCGGCATCCAAATTATTCCTTACGTCGCGTACACCCCGGAATGGGCCGCTCGCAAAAAACAACAGTTCTGGGAGCAGCCACCGTCCGACCAAGGCGCTTTCACCCGCGTGATGACAGCGCTGGCGACGCACTTTCGCGGGCGAATTCACAGCTGGGAACTCTGGAATGAACCCGACAACCACGATTACTGGCAGGGCTCGGCAGGTGAATTCGCCGATATGGTTATACCCGCGGCGCAGGCGGTTCGCCGCGCCGATCCAAACGCCAAAATCGTTCTCGGGGGAATGAGCTACGGTCCGAGTGCATTCTTCAACGATCTCGTCTCAAAGCACCACATCGAGCGTTACTTCGATGTGATCGCCCTTCACGCTTACCCGGAATCATGGCACGAGGGGCGTGCCGAGGAGGTCTTTCAGCAGATCCTTCCCGAGATGAAAGCCCTCATCGATCACGCTCACAATCCGCCGGCGCTGTGGCTCAACGAAATGGGCTATGCGGATTACCGCTATGATCGCAGCCACGCCTCGATCTACGGCACGAACATCTATTACTCCTATGAACACACCGCGCGTTACACCGCCGATTTCCTACTCAAATCGTTTTTGATGACCGCTGCTTCCGGCGATGTGAGCCTCGCAGGCTGGTACCGCATCGACGACTTCCGGGAGAACGATCCGCGCATGTCCTCCGACAAAGTCAACGATCACCTTGGAGTCGTACGCGCAGATGGTTCGCGGAAGCCCGATTTCTATGCCTTTCGACTGTTCAACACATTGCTGTCGCAGCCGTTTCGCGTAATCGACAACCCCACAACCGTGAGCGGGAAGGACTACTCCCAGGCGGTTGTTTACACCTTCATTCGCCAGGACGGCCGAGTTGTGGTCGCGGGGTGGCTTCGCAGTTCGGAATACTCTGAGGTCCCGGCACACACCGGGATGCTGGCCGATCAACGACGAGAGAGGGTAAATATCAGCTTGCCATGTCCGGCCACGCAGATCACAAACTACGACGCGCTTGGCGAACACTGGAGCACCCGGATGCACCCTGCCCGCAATCTACCGAATGTTCCTCTTACGGGCGACCGAGTGTATCTGGCCGTAGTTCAATGCGCATCCGGGAAATAGAGTTGATTAGTACGTTTCGCGTGGGGCCGCGCCCAGGGTCTGCAAGCTCTCTGCGACTACCTGAACCTGCTCTCGCAGTTTAGCGAGCGAGGCATTCACTGCCTTAGCTTTGTCCGCCAATCCGCGGCGCTCTGCGAGTTCAGCCACGGTCATCGCCCGATTATTAACTTCCCTCCCCATTTTCAACAGAACTGAGAGGGCATCAGCGTGAGGTTTCCACATATATGCGGAGTTACGCTTCGACTTGAAATCAGCAAGTTCCGTCCCCATTCGCCCAATGAGTGAAATGATGGACACCAGCGCGTTGACGTAATCCGCGCGAAAGCTCTTTTCTCCGGCATAATTAGCCCGGAATGCTTCGATCTCCGCCTGGCTAAGTGGCAGGTTGCCATAGCGGACCGGAACAATATGCGCGCTTTTTGGATCGGCGGCACGCAAGAAGTTCCGGACGGTTTCCGCCATAGATTTCAAGTGTGCCTCCTCCAGCGACATGCTGGGGGACTGATCCTCTGCAGCCGCACTGGACCCTTGCATCCCGTTCAATTCGAAGGGAGAGGGCGGCATGATGGCGGGAGAACGCTTCGGCGGAGCACTTTGCGGAACTGGTGCCGCCGGGGCCATCGCAGCCGATGAATCCTTTACACCGCGTCGATGATCGACAGCTTTCTTATATTTCGAAATTTGCCGGAACTCATCCTGAGCCTTGCCGTAATCGGACGCCAGGATCTTGTGCTCTTCGAAATCGGTCAACTGCTTGAGAATGACGTCGCCATCCACCCGCGTCATGATGCTGCCGCCTTCGGCCACCACCTTCGAGGCAAATTCTTTGATCTGCTGGGTGGCTTCATGAAACAGGCGATCGAAGCGATGCCCGAAGAAGACGTTGTAGGCGGCAATCATCGCCAAGGCCGTTGGATGGTAGAACGAAGCTCCCAGCGAGTGCTTGATGTCGCGAACGCGCTGCATCACGCCGGAGTCGATGAGTGCGTCGAAATGACGATAATCTTCTACCTCATCCGCGACATAACCGAACTCCCGGATGAGTTGCTGGTGTTCATTCGGAAGATCCGGAACAGCCGTCAATCCTAGCATCGTCACCAGGTGCGGTTCGAAGTGCGAGTACGTCTTACCACCTCGGAAGTAGACACCACGCGCGTCCCAGAGATCCGGCGGATCGGGTGAGCGGAACAGCGACGTCACCACAAAGTCCGTCTTGTCGCGATCCGTTTCCGAATGTGCTTCCTTTGAGATGTAATAGCGGAGCAGAGAGGAGGTGATGTTCGGAGAGGTCGTGTCGCGCAGGGCGTCGCGCATCATAGGCGCGGTGATCGCCAGGTCCAGCACGTTCACCCAGCGCACCAGCACATGGCGATTCGCCGGGTAATCCAGTGAGGCGGGCAAGGGAATGTCATGCCCCAGTTTTGTCCGGAGTATCTGAAGAAAAAAGTCGTGCGTATTGCGAAGAACCGTGCTTTCCGACTCTGACTGGGTCACGAATCCCCCCCCGAACGTCGTGACTGCCGATTGCCGGAAGTCTAGTAAACAGTTAGGAGACAGGCAAGGCAAAAACCGTTACTGATAGGTTACGTTAGGTCCATTTCGGGAGCGATTACGAAAGGTCCTCTTCGCGGAGGGTCACGAATTGCATGCCCACATGATTGTCCGGCCGCTGGTACATCACTTCGACATCCATGGTGTTCGATGTCCCAAGGTCAGGCTCGATAATCGTCACGCGCATCCGTTTGCCCACCGGCATCAGCCCAAGCGAGTTCGCATCGGCTGCCACCACAAGCATGCCTCCACCGCCTGCTTGCGTGACGGGACCAAGTCGAGCGCCTCGCTCACTTACAGCGACGGCTCGCTCAGTGATTTCAAGGCGCTCGAATTGACGTCGATTCGTGATATTGACCATATATCCAGGTGCCCACCCAAGTCCTTTTGGGGCTTGCGCGGGGCCAGCTCGATTCTTACTTCACCACCATCTTGGCGATGGTCGCAAGCTGCATGTTCGAGGTTCCCTCGTAGATCTTGCCGATCTTCGAGTCACGGAAGAATTTCTCCACGGGATAATCCTTCGTGAAGCCGTATCCGCCGTAGATTTCGACGCACAACGAGGCGACGCGTTCGGCCACCTGCGAAGCGAACAGCTTGGTCATAGCCGCTTCTTTCACGAAGTTCATCTTCGCATCCTTCATGCGCGCCGCGTTGTAGACCATCATCTTCACGGCCTCGATCTCGGTTGCCATCTGCGCCAGTTGGAACTGGATTCCCTGGAACTCGGCGATCGCCTTTCCGAACTGCTTGCGCTCCTGGGCATATTTCATGGCGTACTGCCAGGCGCCTTCAGCAAGGCCGAGCATCTGTGCGCCAATGCCGATGCGTCCTTCATTGAGGGTTTCAATCGCGATCTTGTAGCCTTTGCCGACTTCGCCAAGGACATTTGCCTTTGGCACGCGACAGTCCTCAAGAATCAATTCGCACGTGCTCGAAGCGCGGATTCCGAGCTTGTCTTCCTTCTTTCCGACCGTGAACCCTGGAAAATCCTTCTCCACGATGAACGCCGTGATGCCCTTGTATCCGGCCGAGGGATCGACCGTCGCGATCATGATGAACAGGCTGGCTTCCTTGCCATTCGTGATCCACATCTTCTGACCGTTTAGAACGTACTCATCGCCCTTCAGTTCGGCGCGAGTCGTCAGCGCAAAAGCGTCGGATCCCGAACCCGCTTCACTGAGTGCGTAGGCGCCACACCACTCGCTTGCCATCCGTGGCAAGTAGCGCTTCTTCTGCTCCTCGGTGCCCCAGCGCAGCAACGCATTGTTCACCAGGGTGTTCTGCACGTCCACGATGACTCCCGCCGAAGGATCTACCCGCGAGAGTTCCTCAACCGCAAGGATCGCCTCGAAGAACGTTCCACCTCCCCCGCCGTACTGCTCGGGGACCTCGATACCCATCAATCCAAGCTGGAAAAATTGCTGCACGATCTCGGGATCGAACTTGCCGTGCTCATCCATCTCCCTTACCTTCGGGCCAATGGCATCCTGCGCGAACTGGCGAACGCTGTCGCGGAACATCTGCTCGTCTTCTGTGAGGGCGACGAGAGGCTGGGGCCGGGTCATTAGATCTTCCATAAGAGTTCCTTCTAGGAGAATTAGGAAACGTGCGATTCTAGCAAACGGGATGTAGGGAAGGGAAAAGGAATGAACTACTACCCACGCCGATAGACTACCCGTAGCTTCTCACCATCGAGAATCCGGCGTATCTGGTTCTTCGCGTGGATCGACCACGGCCCGCTCACATCGAGCTTCGAATAGGTGCGCCAGTGTAAGAGGGCTTTCCGCGGTTCGCGCGTCCGTTCGTACGCGAGCGCAATGTTGTAGTGGGCGTCGGCATAGGTCGGAGCCAGTTGCAGAGCCGTCTTGTAAGCCTCGATGGCCTCGGGAATTCGCGCCGTCTCGTCAAGAACGTTGCCGAGATCGAAGTACGCCAGTGCGTATCTCGGATCGCAATCGATCGCCTTCCGATAGTGGAACTCGGCTCTCTCGTAATCCTGCGCGTTGTAGTACAGCGTTCCTAAATTGATGTGCGCCGGAGCGAAATTGGGGTCGAGTTCCAGAACCTTGTCATACGTCTCGATCGCCTTGTCATGACTCGCGGGGTCATCTTCCAGCGCCACGCCCCGATTGAAGAACTCGGCAGCCGTGCTGGGTGAAGCAATTGCTTTGATCCCGCGCTCGTTGAGTGCGACACTCCCGGTCTCCTCGAAGTCCATCACGAACTGGCCGTTGATCGGTTCGAGAGCCCTCCCCTCATGACGGAAAGCCACGCGAGAGCCTACCCGGAAAGCGCCAGCCTCCAGCAGCGGATTCTCCATGCCACTGACGGCCTCCTGCATCGCCCGCAGAGATTCGCGAATCACTGCAGGGCGCACCTTCTGCTCGCGCAAATCGCGGACTTTTTTCAGTTGAAGGAGATCGAAGAAAGTAAAGGACTCGCCCACCGCGACCAGCCCAGCTCTTTGCCAGCCAGACAACTGTCGCGGCGTAATGTGAAGGATCCGAAGAACGTCCGCTCGATGGTAACTATTCATTCGCCGCAGGCGTCACTCACCAGCGGATTATTGTGCATCATGCGCTTCGGATGCAAGTACAAACTAGGTACATGTTTCCTGAAATGAACCATTTGCATCGTGCACGATGCAATTTTGGTAATGCGAGGCAATCACCACGAATGCACGAAGTCACGGAGAGCGGAGAACTCGAAGACCTCGACGGGGAGTTTCGGTTTTCTTTTGGACTGATGTTCTTCGCCTTAGTATCTTCGTGGTGAGTTCTCTTTACGATCCTGCGCTCTCCCATTAGAATTGAGACAGAAAGCCGACGTAGCTCAGTTGGTAGAGCAGTCGATTCGTAATCGACAGGTCATCGGTTCAAGTCCGATCGTCGGCTCCATCCCTCTCACGAATTTCCCCGTCGAAGAATTTTTTGCGAACTCGAGCAAATGCTTGCTCAACAATTCTCCCTGAATACAGAAAGGTCGCCCGGCAACAGGGCGACCTTTCATTCAAGGGAGAATAGTTCCCAACGGAGGCTAGACCGTTTAGAACTTTCTGCGAAAATAGTATGAGCCTTGAAAACGGGGTGTCAAGGAATTTTTCCGAATTAAATCCCTTGATTTTCAATAACTTACGCGGATAGTAACAACTTCCCCCGCTGTGACTTTTTTTGTCAATTTCTGTGGAATTCGCCCTTAACCTGCCTCTTTTCAGCAGCCTAGATGGGGGATGGCCCTCCCCGGGCGTGCGTGCTCGGGCCGGAGTTGTTCCTGTCTCTCAATCCCTAAGGTTCAGCTTAATGAATGCTGCTTCGTCCGAATGAGCTTGGAACTTGTCGGGGAAAACCTTCTGCAGCAGAACTCGCCCGAAGCCAAACAGCGCGCCGGTGCCAACCGAGATAAGGAAGATGATTCCTGCGAGAACCGATGCCGCGATCACCAGGTTCCCGATGTTATCCCGCTTGCTCAACCCGGTGTTCTCATTCCACGTGACGTCGGCTTCGTAGTTCACACGAGCGAGCAGCGATTTCGCATCGCCAGCAGAGATCTGCCCCTTGATTACTGCAACCAATGGGCCGCTTCGCTTCGCCTGGAACGTGGTGCCTTGTTGCTGCGGATTCGCCGCCTCAATCGTGCGCAGCCGTGCCGCCGCGATCTGAGGCGTCGGATACGAGATCAGCATGAAATCGGCGTTGCCGTTATTGGCCGTGTACTTGCCCAGTAAAATCTCAGGCTGCATCGAAAAATCAACCAGCGATACCGCAACCGGCGTGTTCAGCACCGACAAAGCCTCCGGCCCGAGCACGTACTTTGCTGAATTTGGTTGAAGTTCGGTCCTCGGATAGTAGTTCGGCAGTGTCGGAAGATTCGACGACTCGCCGCCCTTGGCGGGAAGATCAGCGGCAAGTTCGCGCATTTCCGCGGCACTCATCGCCGTGATGTGATCAAAATCCGCCATCACCAGCACATCCGAGCGGAAGAAGAACACACGATCATTGTCGGATGCCGCCATCGTGCCGATGGTCTCGGTCTTCATCAACGGCGTGCGATAAAACGTGAACGCACCGTAAGCGCCCGTGGCGTCCCGGAAACGGGCAGCCTTCACCGTGAGTTTGCGGCCGTCCTGCGTATACGCGGCAGTCTCGAAGTCCGTAAATCCGTATTCCTTCAGAACCCGGCTCGATGCCTGGTCAACCACAGCTGGGTCGGTACCCGTCTGTGCCGACGTTTGTTCCCAGCCGGCAAAGATCTTGGGCAGAATGGGGGATTGCTGGGCGGGTTGTGACTGTTGCGCCAAGGCACAGGTCGCCATCAGGAGGCCAACGAGCAAAATTGCGAATTTATGAGGGAATTTCATCATCGACGAGGCTGGGAAAGCGCTGCCTCTCACTACCATTAGACTACAGGGAACACAGCAAAGTTTCTATCAGGAGAGACCCAGGCCCGGGTTATTGCTGCCCAAGAGATCCAGAGCTACGGGTTGCCACTTTCACTCCGCTCAGGCCGTTGGCGTAGCGGGCAATGCCACGATAGAGGGCTTCGGCAATCTTCTGGCGATACGCCGGGGTCTTGAGGCGTTTCTCATCGGTAGGATTCGAGAGGAACGATATCTCGGCAAGGATGCTGGGCATATTGGCGCCGATCAGCACAATGAAGGGAGCTTTCTTGACCCCCCGATCGCGGATAGCCGGAGACTTCGCCGCGAGTCCGGCATGTAATTGTTGCTGAACGTCCATTGCGAACTCGCGCGATTCCTCGATCTTCTCTTTCAGCGCGATCTTCTTCACGAGGTCCTGCAGTTCATGCACCGATTTGTCTGACACCGCATTTTCGCGTGCGGCTACGGCCAGGGCGTCTGGCGAGGAAGTGAAGTTCAAATAATACGTTTCCACTCCCCGCGCGTCCGGGTCGCTGCTGGAGTTCGCATGAATGGAGATGAACAGGTCGGCCTGCTGCTGGTTCGCAATCGCCGTGCGTTCCTCCAGCGGCACGAACGTATCATCGTCACGCGTGTAGATCACCTCCGCGCCTAACCGGTTCTGGAGCAGTTTGCCCAAGCGTAGTGCGACATCCAGTGTCAGGTCTTTCTCCAGAAGTCCATGCGGTCCGATGGTGCCCGTGTCGTGGCCACCGTGCCCGGCATCGACGACGATTCGTCCAATCTTCAGGCCTAAAGCGCGGATCAGCGTCGTGTCGCCATCCGCCATGGGTTTGGCCGTGTGCGCCGTCGAAACCGGCATCTTGCCCTTCTTGCCCTTGGCTTCCCGTGGCGCTACCGACTCCGCAACTGGCTTCGAAGTCGCCTTTTCCGTCGCCTTGATTACTGGCGCCTCAAGCTTCGAAACCTCCACTTTCTTTTGGTCTGTCTTCTCAATAGCCTCGGGGCTCGGAATCGGCTTCTCGCTCTCGTCCGACGCGACCGTGGACTTCTCCGTATGCCTCTTTGTCGTGTCGTGCTTCGGTGCAGCCGGGTCTTCATCCGCCTCGACAATCACTTTCTTTACCGGCGCTTCCTTGTTCGCCACCGTGTTCGGGGCCTCCGGCTTTATCACGGCGGGCTTATTAGTTTCCGCTGATTTCAGCGGCTCGGCCTTCTTCTCAACCTTGACCGCGGGCTTCCCCAACTTGGCTTCTGCCTTCGCTTTCGTATCCGTCTTGGCAGCGGCATCGTTTTTCGGCGGCGTGGCTTTTGCGACTTTCGTCTCCCGTTGTGGCTGGCGCCCGTGGATGTCGATGATCAACCGGTAGGGATTCGGCAGCAGGAATGCAGAGTAATCGGCGACATCATCCACTTCGAGAACGACACGAGTCGTTCCGCGCTCAAACTGAGCGATCCGAATCCTTTTCAGGAAACTATCGCTCACATCAAACGATTTCCCCACGAGCGAGGCCGCCAGTTTCGTATCCTGGAGGTCGAAGAAGATGCGATCCGGGTTCGGTACCCTTCCTGCCTCGTATTTCACTTCACCTTCCAGGTCGATCGCCACCCGCGTGTAGTCCGGCGTTGACCAGTGCCGTATACCCGTCACCCACGCTGGCCCTGCGGAAGTTTCGTCCGTCTTTTCCTCGGACTTCTTCTGCTGCTTGTCCTGGACGGGCGTTAACTTCGCCTGTTCGGAATCCTTTCCCTTGTCGCGCTTGGCCTTCGCCAGTGCAGGGTGGTCCATTTCAGCAAGAGCCGCCTTAGCATCGTCGGCTTGGTCGCTTCCGGGATAGCGCTTCAGCAGTTCCCGGAATGAGTCTTCGGCTTTGTCCGGCTCGTTCAGTTCTTTGTAGATCTGGCCAATCGAGAAAAGCGCCTGCACCCTGCGACTGCTGCCTGGATACTGCTTGCGCAGAAATTCATACTGCCCGATCGCATCTCGAAGTACCTTCTCATCCTTGAAGGCGTGCCCCATCTCCGCCATCAGTTCCGCCACGGCGAAGACGCTGGGATCTGCTTTTACGCTGGTTGGAGAGGTGTAATAGACCCGGCGGTAGGCGTCGATAACGCGCTGAAAGTCTTTCCGGGCGCGCTCGCTGGCGCGCTGGTGGTCCAGGTTGGCGCGCAGCGTTTCCGCCTTGTCGAACTCCTGAAGGGCCCGCTCATGCTTGCTCGCAGCAGCCCAAACCGGCGCGGGAATCGCGCACAGTGCTGCGAGTGCTATAGCGGCCAGTACCCTACCACGAGTCTGGAACAGCGTCGCCATTCTGCTTCTACAACTCTCCCGGAACTGCTAATCCGTGTTCGTAAACGTCAAAACTCCGCGCTCATCGCGCGTAACGTGGATCGGTGCCCGAATTGGCCCGCTCCACGACATACCAACATTGCGCATGCCATATAGACTCGTAATCCTGCGAACATAATTACGCGTCTCGGCATAAGGAGGTACTCCTCCATTTCGTTGCACCGCGCCTTGTCCAGCGTTGTACGCGGCCAGTGACAATGGCACGTTGCCATTGAAACTCTCCAGCAAATGCTTTAAATGGCGAACCCCGGCATCAACATTTTGTTCCGGATCGAACGGGTTCGTAACATTTAATTCGCGCGCCGTCGCGGGCATCAATTGCATCAGGCCCATGGCTCCTTTACGCGAAACCGCCGTCGGATTGAAATTCGATTCCACCTTTACCAGCGCGCGCACCAGGTTCGGATCGACATTGTGCTTCGCGGCCGCCTCTTCAATCGCCTGGTCGATTGCCTCCGATGTCACAACGCGCCCTCGCGAAATCCGCCGATAGTTCGGATTCACTTTCGCCGACGTCGGCTTTGGCCCCGCGGGCTGCGCCGAAACGAAATTCTCCACCTCTGCTGCCGCATAGCGCGCGGCATTCAAGATGTGCGGCGAAGGTGCCGGCACCGGTTTCCACCGACGCTCTGTGTTGGACCAGTACACGTAATGTACAAGGCGAATAGCCGGAACTCTTTTGCCTCGCACGGTGACAGTAGGCACGTCGTCGTTGACAAAAACTTTGCGCCCGTTCTCTTCGCGGACAGTGATGGCCTGCGCGTAAGTCGTCGTCGGGATCAGCAGGGCACAGCCCGCCACCAGCGCAGCAACTCGCAGAACGCCTCGGTGCCCCTTCTCCGCGAATTGGTGCCCCATATCAGCCCGCCTTTGGCAGATCTGGGTCCTTTCCGTCTCCGCGGAGATGTGGGTCTCCACGCCTGGCACTGCGCTCTTCTGCGAAACCATTCGGACTCCCGTCTACCTACCACGCGGCTCGCCCCGAAGCGTTTCGGGGTCCCAGGTTCGTCGCTCGCTTTGGCGCCTAACCCGGTCTGTTTCGTTCAAAAACCGCAAGGACGCAGGGGGCCGCTGAAGAACCTGTGTGCGCCCAGAGTGCTTGGATTATAGGTCGGTAACCCCCGCCCATTCAATCGCGAGAAGATGGGGAATCACGGTAGTGAAGGGGAGAAAACCCCAAGAAAACAAGGCATTTCCGCCCAATTCAGACCCCCCGGAACACGAAGGGTCAACGCCCTTTTGGTAACCACCGCGCACGCGCTATTTGTTTTCATTGGAGTTACTGACCACCCATGATATGTAGTTATTTCCCAAGGAGATCCCGGTGCGCCTCTCTTTCCGTATTATTGCGACAGTTTTCTTGATCGTGATGGTTGCTGCACTTGCGATTGCCCAGCAGCCGTCTTCACCAGCCGCGTCTAACAACTTTCAGCCGAAGGTCGAGGAAATCATCCAGGAAACCCAACAGCACGTTTCTGGCGACAACACTACTGGAATGATCTGGTGGATCCCGGTGGATTTCTGGGAGGCAGCCGCCGAGGCGCATGGCGGCAGTGGGGGGCAGAACGCCTTCAACGCTTTGGGCAACTACACCATGTTGGTTGTTGCCGTCGGCAAGGTGGGCGGTTTCGGAAATATCCAATGGTTCAGCGAGGACGATGTGCGGCAGAACATCCTGTTGCAGGATGCCTCCGGTGCAACATATGGACCCCTCAAGACAGCTGAGATCAGCGGCGACGCGCAAGGATTCGCCACCGTTATGCGCCCAGTCTTCGTCAATGCTCTCGGTAAACTCGGCGAAAACCTCTTGATCCTGTACTTCCCGGCAAAGGACAAGGCCGGAAAACCGATTGCCGCCGCCAAAGAGCGCGGTTCTTTTTCGGTCGTCATGCGTAAACTTGCCGGCCCGGAAAAGACCTGGACCTGGAACCTGCCCCTCAATTCCCTCATGCCGCCGAAGTATTGTCCCGTCGGCAAAGAGAGGGTTCAGAGCAACTGGAACTTCTGCCCGTGGCACGGCGTGCCCCTCACCGATTCAAAGAAATAGACAACGCTGTTCAAATTCCAAAATTAATTTGCAAACTGCAAAACTTTGTAATATAAAGTACTCCGCAAGCGAGGGAGTCGGCGGCTCCCAATCGATGTAGCGCCGGGCGCTGCCCGGCCCAGGAGAACTCTATGATCAAGCGCATCGCCGCCATCGTCTTCATCTTCATCGCCACCTCTATCGCCTGGATGATCCTCGGCGGAACCATCCTCGCCCGCACCAATGGCCTGACGCCTGACCTCCGCCAGCGCGTCTCCAGCACCTGGGGAACCGCACAGGCGCAACTGCCGCCAACTGCCTGGTACTCGACAGAAGTTGAGGACACGAACACCAAGGAGATCGACGGCCGTAAGATCGTCGAAAACGTGAAGCGTTCCGTCCGCCACGACCTGCCTCTTCAGGCCAGCGCCATCAAGGTCAACCTCAACCTTGAGCACCGCCAGAAAGGCCTGCTCTGGTACGCGACCTATAAAGTCGATTTCGCCGGCGACTATACCTTCCGCAATGACAGCGACACCGAGCAGTTGGTCTATCTGCGCTTCCCCTATCCCGCCGCGAAAGCTATCTACGACGACTTCCGCATCCTCGCCAACGGACAGCCGCTCGCGCCCGACAACAGCACTGACAACGCCCAGGTCAGCCTTCGCGTCCCCGCCCACCAGGCCGTCGTGTACAACATCGGTTACAAGTCGCAGGGACTCGATAACTGGAGCTACCGTTTCGGCGGGGAAGTGAACCAGGTGCGCAATTTCAACCTGCAGATGACCACGAACTTCAAGGAAATTGATTTCCCCGAAAACACGCTTTCGCCCACCGACAAGCAGCCGAGCGGCAATGGTTGGCTCCTCACCTGGAAATATTCAAGCCTGCTCTCCGGCTTCGATATCGGCATGGTCATGCCCGAGAAACTTCAGCCCGGCCCGCTCGCCGGTCAAATCAGCTTCTTCGCACCCGTATCGCTCTTCTTTTTCTTTTTCCTGATGCTGATCATCACCACCATGCGCGACATCGATCTCCACCCGATGAACTACTTCTTCCTTGCGACCGCGTTCTTCGCCTTCCACCTGCTGCTCGCCTACCTCGTCGACCACATCTACATCCACGCGGCCTTCTTCATCTGTTCGGCGGTCTCGATCTTCCTCGTCATCAGCTACCTGCGCCTGGTCGTAGGCATGCGCTTCGCCGCCGTCGAGGCCGGCATCTCCCAGTTCATCTACCTGGTGCTGTTCTCCTATGCCTTCTTCTTCAAGGGATTCACCGGACTCGCGGTGACGATCGGTTCCATCATCACCCTATTCGTGGTGATGCAGATGACCGGCCGAATCAAATGGGCAGAGAAGTTCGCGAAGGTCTCATTACCGAAACCAGCAAGAGCAAACCCGGCGAATGGAGCGAGTATGTTGGACTAAGAAAGAAAATTGACGATTGACGATTTCAACATTGACGATTGAACTACTTGGTTTTGGGTTTCAATCGTCAATGAGAAAATCGTCAATCGTCAATCGGGCTCACAGCATGCTCTCCACAACCCCGTAGCTCTCCCTCAGCGCCTGATCCAGCGCCTCAGGATTCTTCCCACCCGCTTCCGCCAGGTCCGGCCTTCCACCGCCCGACCCGCCGACAACCTTCGCAACCTGTCCGACAACTTTTCCAGCCGGCACCTTATCGGTGAGGTCTTTCGTCACCCCGACGATGATCGCCACCTTGCCGTCGGCGACCGAGCCGATGATGACCACGCCGGAGCCAAGTTTGTTGCGCAGGTTATCGACCAATGTGCGCAGTTGTGGGCGCTCGAGGTTGTCCGCACGCTGGGCCAGCACTTTCACGCCCTTCACGGTCCGCGCGTTCTGATCCGCCGAAGCCACCGACGATGCCGCCGACTTCATTCGTACCTGCTCGAGCTCCTTGCGCAGGCGCTTGAGTTCTTCCTCGCGCTTGTCCAACTCCGCCCGCAGCGCCTCAGCCGGTGACCCCTCGCTCTTGCGTCCCACCAGCGACGACACCACGCCTTCCAGTTCATGATCCTTGCGGAAGTGGAGCAGTGAGACCTCTCCGGCCACCGCTTCGAGTCTTCGCACGCCGCTCGAAACCGAACCTTCGCTCAGAACCTTGATCAGCCCGATCTCGCCCGTGGCTTTTGTGTGCGTGCCGCCGCAAAGCTCGGTCGAGAAATCGCCGATCCGGATCACGCGCACCTTGTCGCCGTACTTTTCGCCGAACAGCGCCATCGCGTGATACTCGTTGACCGCCACATCAATCGGCACATCCTCGATCACCTCAACGCGATCGTTCTTCAGGACCTCTTTGTTCGCCAGGTCCTCGATGTCCTGCAGCTCCGAATCCGCCACGCCGGTGAAGTGCGAGAAGTCGAAGCGCAGATGCTCCGGATCGACCAGCGACCCAGCCTGCTTCACATGCGTTCCCAGCACGTTCCGCAGCGCCGCATGTAACAGGTGCGTGCCGGTGTGGTGACGCATGGTCGCCTCGCGGCGCTCGGTATCGACAACCGCGTCTACCTTGTCGCCGACGACGATAGGTTGCCGCGCAATGATCGTATGCGCGCGAACGCCCTGAACCGGGTAATGCACGCCCGTAACCTCCGCAACCACAACAGTGCGGTCTCCGCTGTACAGCCACCCGCGATCCCCGACCTGCCCGCCAGCCTCGGCGTAGAACGGCGTGTGATCGAGAATGACCTCGCCCTCTTCGCCAGGTTTCAGCTCGCGTGCGCCGGTACCGCCCTTGATGATGGCCAGCACCTCGCAATCGTCTGACTCCGTCTGCCGATAGCCCTCGAAAACGCTCGCCGGCAACGCGCTATACGCCGGATTAGCCGTCTGCTTCGCCGCGCCCTTCCAACTAGCCCGTGCGGTCGAGCGCTGCTCTTCCATCGCGCGATCGAATCCGGGCTGGTCGAACAGAATCCCCTGGTCACGGGCCGCGTCCACCATGAAGTCCAACGGCAGACCAAACGTGTCGTACAGCTTGAACGCCTTCTCGCCCGAGTACATCGCGCGTGCTGACGGATGCTCCTGCCTCGTCTTCACCAGCGGCGCAAGGTCGTCTTCCAGTCGCTTCAACCCGATATCCAGCGTGTGCGCGAACCGCGTCTCTTCCGTATGCACGACCTTTGAAACCCGTTCCGCCGCTTCCTTTAGCTCCGGATACGCGCCCTGCATCTCGTCGCGCACTGCGTGGACCATCTCGAAGAGGAACGGCCTGTTCTGCCCCAGCAGACGCCCATGCCGAATCGCGCGCCGAATGATCTTCCGCAGCACATACCCGCGACCCTCATTCGCCGGCAGCACTCCATCGGCAATCAAAAACGTCGCCGCCCGAGCATGATCTGCAATTACCCGCAGCGAAGCCGCGCCCGTATGCGTCTTGATCTCCTCATCCTCGCGCTTGTCTTCCTTCGCCAGCGATACCCCGGTCAACTCCGCCGCCCGCTTGATTAGCGGGATAAACAAATCGGTTTCGTAATTCGAAACTACGCCCTGCATCACCGCCGTCACGCGCTCCAGGCCCGCTCCGGTATCGATCGACGGTTTCGGCAGTGGGTTCAACTTCCCGCTCGCATCGCGGTCGAACTGCATGAAAACCAGGTTCCAGATCTCGACGTATCGCCCGCATTCGCACCCGAACTCGCAATCGGTGTGGCCTTCGCTGCTGGCGATCGCTCCCATGTCGAAATGAATCTCCGAGCACGGCCCGCACGGCCCCGTGTCGCCCATTGCCCAGAAGTTGTCCTTCATCCCCATCTCGTAGATGCGGCTCTTCTCCACTCCCTGCGCGACCCAATGCCCGTAAGCCTCTTCATCGCGCGGAACCCCGTTCTCGCCCTTGAAAATAGTGACGAAGAGCTTCGACGCCGGAATGTTGAACCAATTCGGCGAGGTCACCAGTTCCCACGCGTAGGCGACGGCGTCCTTCTTGAAGTAATCGCCGAAGCTGAAATTGCCCAGCATCTCGAAGAACGTATGGTGACGGTTCGTGAACCCCACGTTCTCCAGATCGTTGTGCTTGCCGCCGGCGCGCACGCACTTCTGGGACGTGGTCGCTCGCGAGTAATCGCGCTTCTCGAGCCCAAGGAAAACGTCCTTGAATTGATTCATTCCGGCGTTGGTGAAGAGCAGGGTCGGATCGTTTGCCGGAACAAGCGAAGACGAGTGGACTTCCTTGTGGCCCTTTTGGACAAAGAAGTCCAGGAACATGCGACGAATTTCGTTGCCGCTAAGCATAAGAGAGGGTCTTTCGTAGCGCCGACGTCTCGCCGGCAGTGGCGCGAACGTCTCGTTCGCGCACCAGGTCTCGAACCTTCGATTTTAACATTCGGCCCGACAGTGCCGTTTAACGCATGCTCGTTAGAGTGCTACGATGACTTCGATGCGAACTCTTGCCCTGTTACTTGTGCTCTCGCTTTCGGCGATGGCCGCCGATGCTCCTAAAATCAGCGCCGACCTCGGCTCCTGCGCAGCCGATTTTCATGTGATGGATTCATCCGGAAAGCCGATCTACAACGCCCGCATTCACACCCTGATTCGCTATGGCGCCTTTGGCTGGCACAAACTCGATCTCGAAATCCGCACCGACTCCGATGGCCGCGCCAGCATCATCAATTTGCCCGAAGTCCCCAAGCGCCCCATCACCTTCGACGTCTCGAACGGAACGGCGGCCACGACTCTCCCCTACGACCCGACGCAACAGTAAAGCGAAATTCGACGTGACTCTGAAATAGCGGTTCCGCCCCACGGTGGCGGGAGGGTCTCACTTACGCCGCAGTTCGAGTCACGCTGCACGAACCACGTTTTTACTTCTCTCCCACCGTCTTGATCTCCAGCGCGCGCCACATATACCAACTTCCGATACTCCTCCAGGGCCGCCACTTCTCCGCGACTTTCGTCAGGCGTTCTTTGTTCGGCAGCTTGCGCATGCGATACGTAACCTGCGCGCCTTTGCGAACGCCGTAGTCGTCCACGGGCAATACGTCACGTCGGCCTAGCCGGAAGATCAGCAGCATCTCCACGGTCCAGCGCCCGATTCCCCGCACTTGGGTAATGCGCTCAATGATCTCTTCATCATTCATTGAGCGAATTGCCGAGAGTTCCGGCACGGTTCCGTCCAGAGTCTTCGTCGCGAGATCGCGGATCGCCGCCATTTTGTTTCGGGATAGTCCTGCCCCACGCAGCGCCTCGTCCGAGGCCGCCAGCACCTGCTCCGGCGTCGGCTGAGTCCCGTTACCGGAGCAGCACAGTTCCACTCTCGCCAGGATTTTTGCCGCTGCCGCTCCCGCGAGTTGCTGGTAAGTGATTGCCCGCATCAGCGTATAGAAGATGCTGTGATGATGCCGTATCTGCATCGTGCACGGACCGACGCGCTCGATCAGCTCTGCCAGCTTCGGATCGGCGTTCTTGAGGTGCTCGACGGCTTCGGTGAAATCCGGCTGGCGCGGGCTCATTCGTCCCGCTCCGCCTGCGCTGCGAGTTCTGCGTCCGCCCGCTCCTGCTCCAGCGCGCTCAGCGTCTCGTCTTCGACGTCCCAGGATTTCAGGACCTTGAAGATGGCGCGCGAACTGAACCCCGCCCGAACCAGCATGCGGAAGAGCCGAGCGGATTCTTTCTGATCCCTCGGCTTCTTCGCGCGCTTCTTCTGCAGGAAATCCCGCGCCAGCTTCTCCTCGTTCACGCCCGAGTACGCTGCCGCCACGGTCTTATCTATTACGTCCGAATGAACACCTTTGGCTTTCAGGTCCTGCACTACTCGCATCCGGCCGAACTTCTCATTCTCTTGCCGGTATTGCGAGTAGGAGGTCGCATACTGCGTGTCGTTGAGATAGCGCAGCTGTTTCAGCCGCTCAATCACTTTCTCTATGAGTTCGGCCCCATCAGACTGCGCGTGTACACGTTGTCGCATAAGGCGCTTGATTTCAGCGACCGTGCGCATTTTGCGGCTTAGCGCGCCTACAGCGTACTCGTAGAGCGAATTCTCGTCGTACGTTTTTGCGGTTCGGGAGCGGCGGAAGGCCATCCCGTCAAATTATCGTGACCGGCTAAAAGGCGCAAGGGCGCGGACGTGAACCGCTCCGCGCTTGCCCATCCCGATCGTGTTCAGCGCCCGAACTTGTAGACGAGTCCAAATCCGTAGCGCGCATGCGCGTCGCCGGTACCGAAGTAGTCCGTGTGGAAGATATCGACTTTGCCGCGCGCCGCAATGTTATGGGTGATGTTGTAATCAATGCCCCCACCGAGCGCCCACGCAAAAGACGTGTCTCCATCCGTAACGCCCGGGACATTAGAGTCGAGCCCCATGTGTCCTACGCCGAATAGAAGATGTGCGAATGGCGTCCATCTGTCCGTATTCTCCAAGTTAAACATCACCTTCGGACCAAACAGGAACGAATATTGATGTTGCTTGAAGGTGGTAGTGAGAATCGAGGTATTGCCATACGAGCCCGTGAAATCCGCTTCGGCCGCAAGGTACTGGTTGAAATTTTTCGCACCGGAGAGTTCCCATCCATTCTGGCCAAGGTCGCCCGTCACGTGAGCGAAGCCGAAGTATGCCTCAGCCGAGCCGTTCTGTTCTGACGTTGTCGATGCACCTGAACTCTGCGCCAGTGCCAGAACGGAAAATTGGGTGAGCAGAAGAACGAAGAAGGCGACTTTCTTCACAGAGACTCCTTTCGAATTTGGGTGTCCAGCTAACGGGGAAGGGGGACCGTGCGGGACATTCACGCAAACGACTTCTCGCGTTGCATGAATTTGTTGGTACTTGTTAGGAGTGCTTTCACCGTCAAAAGGTTTTACAGAGACGGAGGAAGAGAGTTCACTTTCGCGTGTTGCACAAAGAGAGGCGGACAGAGTTGTCCGCCTCTTCTGCTTCTGCAAGATTCAGAACCGCGATGCGCCGTGGCCCAATCCGCCGATTCCGGAGCCCTCCATCTCGCGCGTCGATTCCGCCGTTCCTGAAATTCCTTGTACGCGCAACTTGAAATCGTCCGGGTTCGACGCATTCTCCAGCGCCGTTTCGTAGCTGATCAATCCTTGCTGCAAAAGATCGTAGAGGGATTGGTCGAAGGTCTGCATGCCGTACTGAGAGGTGCCCTGCGCCAACGCATCTTTGATTCCGCGCGTCTTCTCGGGCGTAATGATGCACTCGCGAATATACGCCGTTGAGATCAGCACCTCGACCGCGGGAACTCGCCCTGCACCGTCCGAGCGCTTTACCAGGCGCTGGCTGATGACGCCGCGCAGAGTTGCCGCGAGTTGCAGGCGAATCTGCTTCTGCTCCGGGGGCGGAAAGACAGAGATGATGCGGTTGATCGTTTCCACTGCGTCTAAAGTGTGCAACGTCGAGAACACCATGTGGCCGGTTTCGGCCGCGTGCAGCGCGGTCTGGATCGTTTCCAAATCGCGCATTTCGCCAACCAGAATCACGTCGGGGTCCTGGCGCAAGCTGGCGCGCAATGCTGAACCGAACGATGGCGTATCCACTTCCACTTCGCGCTGGTTGACGAAACCCTTTTTATCGCGATGCAGGAATTCGATCGGGTCCTCGATGGTGATAATGTGCTCCGGTCGCATCGAGTTGATGCGGTCGATCATCGCCGCTAGCGTGGTCGATTTACCGGAACCCGTAACGCCCGTGACCAGCACCAACCCGCGCGACTCGTCGCAAATCTTTTCAATGATGGTGGGCAGGTACAACTCGTCGAGCGAGCGGATCTTCGTTGGAATCATGCGGAGTACGAGTCCGACGTTCCCGCGCTGCTGAAAAACGTTCACGCGGAACCGGCCCAACCCGGCGACCCCATAGGCCATATCGAGTTCGGCCGACTCCTTAAACTTTTGCTTCTGCCGGTTCGACATCATGCTGAAGGCCATGTTCAGCATGTCCTCGGCGCTCACGCGCGGGTGGTCGCTCAGCGGAACCAGTTCACCGTCGACGCGGATGTGCGGGTAGTTCCCGACCTTCAAATGCAAGTCGGAGGCCTTGCGCTCCATCGCGATACGCAGTAGATCGTCAATGTGCATCGTGTTATCCGAATCCTCAGCAGGTGACCGGAAAGTAACACGCCCCTACCGCGAACGCAATGAAGGACAGACACTTAGGGGTTTACTAAAGGGCAAACCATACCATGCACCTTTGAGCATTCAGCACTCAGTAATCAGTGCGGATGCGGGTCTGTTCTGCTCATTGGTCACGACTCGCGGCAGCGCCACCGAACCTTCCCGCTGAATGTTGATTGCTGAGCGCTCACAGCCCGAAGCTTTAGCCGACCAATGTCATCCAATCGAATTAATGTCAGCAACCGAACTCCAACTTCCCCAACCCTCTGGCTACCGCTTCCCTCCCGGAATGCCGAACAATCTCGCCTGGCAGGCCCTAAAGCACCGCCGCCTCGTCAATCCGATCATCCATTTTCAGAACCTTGCGGCGAAGTACGGCGACATCGCCCATTACAAGGTTCGCAATGACCACGTCATCTTCCTGAACAGCCCCGAGTACATTCGCGACGTACTCATCGTGCAGCATGCGAATTTCGTGAAAGAACGTACTCAGCGTCGCTCCAAGCTGCTGCTCGGCGAAGGGATGATCACCGTCGATGGCGCCGCCCATCGCAAGGAGCGCCAGGTCGCGCAACCCGCGTTCCACCGCCAGCAGGTCCCCGCATACGCGGAGACCATCGTCCGCCGCGCCGCCCGGGTTCGCGACCAGTGGCACGAAGGCGAACGCGACATTTATCAGGACATGATGAAGCTCGCCCTTGGCACGGTGGGCGAGACATTGTTCCGAACTGAATTGGGCGATGACATCGAAGCGCTAAACGCCGGGGTGGCGGATATCATGAACGTCTACCACGCGATGGTTCTGATGCCCGGCGTGAAATATCTCATCCACCTGCCATTCACACCCCTGCACAAGTTTCTGCTGGCCCGCCGCCGATTGCACAGAACCCTGGACCGCATGATTGCCGAACATCGCAACGCACCTTTATCCGAATCTCCCGACCTGCTCGACCTCATGCTTTCCGCTCAGCAGCAGATGGGCTGGACCGAATCCGACCTCCGCGACCAGGTCGTCACCGTCTTTCTCGCTGGCTACGAAACCATGGCCATCGCGCTCACCTGGACCTGGTACCTGCTTTCCCAAAACCCAGACGCGCGCGACAAGATGTACGCCGAAATCGACGAGGTCCTCGGCGGTCGCCTGCCGACCTACGACGACCTCCCGTGCCTGTGCTACACCGAGATGGTGCTGGCCGAATCGATGCGTCTTTATCCTCCCGCATGGGCGATGGGCAGGGAAGCGATTGCCGACTTCGAACTCGGTCCCTACCGGCTGCCGAAGGGCACCACCGTCCTCATGAGCCAGTTCGTTCTGCAACGAGATCCACGCTTCTTCCCCGATCCCTTGCGCTTCGATCCCCTTCGCCACACGCCCGAGGCCAAAGCATCTCGCCAGCGCTTCACTTATTTCCCCTTCGGCATGGGACCGCGCCAGTGCATCGGCGAAGCCTTCGCTTGGATGGAAGGTATCCTCGTCCTCGCTACCTTCGCGCAACGCTGGAAGATGGATCTCGTCCCCGGCCATCCTGTTGAACCCGAACCGCTGTTTACCCTGCGCCCGAAGTATGGAATGAAGATGCGAATCCAGGCGCGCTGATGAAGCTTGCGAACCTGAATTCACACCGCTTTGGTCATTACGCGAGCCAACTGCATCGTGCTAGTCTGAAAATGATAATCACCGCCGGTGCCCCACATCCCGTGCCCTCACATCCGCCGCTGTCAGCAGATGTGGGTTAGCAGATGTCGGGTCTATTGATCAGAGTCTATGCTCGTAATGAAATTCGGTGGAACCTCGGTCATGGATGCCGAGGCCATCGATCGCGCCTGTCAAATCGTTCGCGGACGCCTCGACCGCAAGCCGGTCGTAGTCGTCAGCGCCATGGCCAAGGTCACCGACACCTTGCTTGCCATGGCCCGCGCCGCCGGATCCGGAGATCGCGACCGCGCCCTCGAACTCTCTCGCGGCCTGCGCGAGCGCCACTACAGCACCGCCGGCGAACTGCTCGGCACCGGCATTTTCACCCAGTTCCACGCCGAACTCGAAGAGGAGTTCAATAATCTCGACGAACTTCTTCGCGGCATCGCCGCCGTCGGCGAACTCACGCCCCGAACGTCCGATTACGTCGTCAGCTACGGCGAGCGCCTCTCCAGCAAGATCTGCACTGCCGCTTTCTGCGCCCGCGGCCTGAATGCCGTTCTCGTCGACTCTCGCGAAGTGATGATCACCGACGCGCAGCACACCAAGGCCGTTCCGCAAGTGCAGGAAATCGACGATCGCGCCAAGCAGTTGATCAAGCCCGTGGTCGACGCCGGCGGCGTTCCCATTCTCGGCGGTTTCATCGGTGCGACGAAACAAGGTGTGCAGACGACCATCGGTCGCGGCGGCTCCGACTACTCCGCCGCTCTCTTCGGCGCAGCCCTTCACGCCAGCGCGATCGAAATCTGGACCGACGTCGACGGCATGCTCACGACCGACCCGAATCTCTGTCCTGACGCCAAACGCATCAAGGTCATCAGCTTTGAAGAGGCCGCTGAACTCGCCTACTTCGGCGCCAAAGTCCTGCACCCCGCGACGGTTCTCCCCGCCGTCCAAAAAGATATTCCGGTCCGGGTGCTGAACTCGCGCAACCCTGACTGCGAAGGCACGCTCATCGTCTCTCGCGCGCCGCACTCCAACAGCATCTTCAAAGCCATCGCCGCCAAGAAGCGCATCACCATCGTCGACGTCGTCGCCACCCGCATGCTGATGGCTCACGGCTACCTGCGCCAGATCTTCGAAATCTTCGACAAGCACCGTTGCGCTGTCGACGTAGTCTCCACTTCCGAGGTCAGCGTCTCGCTCACGGTAGATTCCAACGAGGCCATCCCCGACATCGCCGCCGATCTCGAAGCCATCGCCGACGTGAAATACTCCGGTCGCAAGGCCATCGTCTGCCTCGTCGGCGAGAACATTCGAGAGAAGGCGGGCGTAGCCGCGCAGGTCTTCAGCGCGCTCGAAGACATCAACGTCCGCATGATTTCCCAGGGCGCATCGGAAATTAACATCACCTTCGTGATCGACGAAGCCGACGTACCCGAAGCCGTCCGCCGCCTGCACAAACGTTTCTTCTCCGCGCCCGACCCCGAGATCTTCGCGGACTGAGTTTTGCTAATCTCGAGTCGCGAATAGCGCTGCGGGTTTAAGCTTTTGCGAATGGTGAATAGCGAATTGCGAAAGGATCCCCATGAACCTCGTTCTCCTCGGCCACGGCAAAACCGGTTCGCTCGTCGAGCAGATCGCCCGTGAGCGCGGACACAGCGTTCTCGTCGTCTCTTCCGCCGAGAACAAGAACGGCGCAGCCCTCACCAGCGACACTCTTACCGGCGTCGACGCTGTCATCGACTTCACCACGCCCGAAGCCGTCATTCCCAACATGGAAGCATGCGCCCGAGCCGGCGCCAACATCGTCGTCGGCACCACCGGGTGGTACAAGGACCTCGACCGCGTGCAGCGCCTCGTCGAAGACTCCGGCATCGCGCTCGTCTGGGCCTCGAACTTCTCCATCGGCGTGAACCTCTTCTTCCACATTGCGCACATGGCCGCCGCCGCGCTCAATTACGGATACCACGGCTCCATCATGGAGCGTCACCATGTTCATAAGAAGGACGCGCCCTCCGGGACCGCGGTGATGATCCAGAAGCTGATCGAGCGCGCCGCCGGGAAAAAACTCGAGATCACCTCCGTACGCGAGGGCGAAACCATCGGAATGCACGTCGTCCTGCTCGACTCGCCTGAAGACAGCATTCTTCTTACCCACGACGCCAAGAACCGTCGCGGCTTCGCCCTAGGCGCCGTCCGAGCCGCCGAGTGGATCGCCGGCAAAAAAGGCTTCTACGACTTCGCCAGCATCTTCGACCAACTGTGAAATAACAACGGAAGTGTCATCCTGAACGGAGCCGAAGGACCTTGTGTTCAGCCTTTCATGGCACGATCTTCTGTTCGTCATTCCGACATTCGTCATTTCGTCATTCTCTTTTCAATCGTCAATGCGGAAATCGTCAATCGTCAATTTCCGCAATTTCCCGTAAACTAGACCCAATTCTTCTCGGGGATTCTCCTATGAAACTACGTGGCTGCGGCACCGCGATCGTCACCCCATTTCTCAGCGACGGCTCCATCGACGAAAAATCTCTACGCTCCCTCGTCGCATGGCAGGTCGAGTCGAAAATCGACTTTCTCGTCCCTTGCGGAACCACCGGCGAGACGCCTACGCTCACCCGAGACGAGTGGCTCCGCGTCATCGAAATAACTATTGAAGTTGTGAATGGGCGCGTTCCCATCGTCGCCGGTGCGACTTCGAATTGCACGGCCGAAGCCGTTGAGCGCGCTCGCACCGTGGCCGCCATCCCCGGCGTCGACGCCATCCTTACCGCCTCGCCCTACTACAACAAGCCCACGCAGGAAGGCCAGTACCAGCACTTCAAGGCAATCGCCGAAGCCGTCGACAAGCCGCTCGTGCTCTACAACGTGCCCGGCCGCACCGCCGCCAACATCGAACCGGCCACGCTGGGCCGCCTCGCGCAGATCCCGAATATCATCGCCGTCAAGGAAGCCAGCGGCAACCTCTCGCAAATCGCCGACGTCTTCAACGCCGTCCCCGAATCCTTCCTCGTCTTCAGCGGCGACGACGCCGTCACGCTGCCCGTCATCTCGCTCGGCGGCTCCGGCATCATCTCCGTCGCCTCCAACGAAATTCCTAAAGAGATGGCGGAAATGACGCGCGCAGCCCTCGCTGGCGACTGGACCAGCGCGCGCAAGCTCCACCGCAAATTCCTCCCGCTGATGCAGGCCAACTTCCTTGAATCCAATCCGATGCCCGTGAAGTGCGTGCTCGCCATGATGGGCCGCATCGAGGAGAACTACCGCCTGCCCATGCTGCGCGTAAAACCGGAAACGCGCGCGAAACTGGAAAAGATCGCGAAAGGAGCCGGCCTGCTGCAACCGGTCGCCGCCGCGGGCTAGGGAATCTCTATTCGGTTTTAGAAAAAGGTCGGCACGCGAAAGCCCACGTCTACAACGAAGGCGTGATTCTAGAAATCAGCCCCGCACGTAAGAGTCCGTGTGAGACGTCAATGACGTGGTCCGAGAACGTAGCCCCGCACGTAAGTGCGGGGAACTCGCATCGCGACCGCCACAGAGTCGCTTCAGCGACGACAGATTACCTTCACCGCTCCCCAACCTTGTTCAGCGCCTCGGCCTCCGACCGCAGGTACTCGTCGTTCTTCTCGATCCAGTCCTTGCGCGGCGGATTGAAAATATCGAGATCCACGGTGTCTTCCAGCGCCAGGGCTTCGTGCGGCATGTTCGGCGGAATGCACAGCACCTCTCCCGCGCCAACCACGATCTCCTTGCCGTCGATGAAGAACTTCAGCGCTCCTTCGAGGATGTACGTGAGTTGCTCATTGTGATGGCTATGCCGCGGCACGACCGAACCTTTCTTGAGCAGAACGCGCGCGATCATCACGTTTTCGCCAACGACAAAATGCCGCTGCAGTAGCGGATTCAACTGTTCAATCGGTACCGAATCCCAGGAGATATGTTTCAACATAAAGATCAAATCCTTCTCTTCCAATGTCTTGTGCCTTGCACCTTGCACCTTACAGCCCGCGATACGTTCCGCCATCCACCAGCAACGTTTGCCCGGTTATGCAGGAAGCGCGTTCCGAGGCGAGCCACACGATCGCGTCCGCAACCTCCTCGGGTTCGCCGAGCCGTTTCAGCGCGCTGTCCGCTGCCCAACCGTCGAAGATTTCCTGCTGCGTTTTGCCGCTCGCCTTCGATCGCGCCGCGGCGAGATCTTTCAACCGGTCCGTCGCGGTAAAACCCGGAGCTACGTTGTTGAACAAAATCCCGTCTTTTCCGAATTCGTTCGACAGGCTCTTCAGCAGTCCGACGACACCGGCCCGGATGGAGTTCGACAGCACGAGATCGGGAACCGGCTGCCGAACCGAAACCGAGGTGATCGTAATGAAACGCCCCCAATGCCTTTTCTGCATGTGCGGAATCGCCGCGTGCGCGAAGGCAACCGTGCTGAGCAGGTTCAACCGCGCAGCGGCCATCCAGTCGTCCATGGTGGTGGCGAGGAACCCTTTTGCGGGCGGGCCTCCAGCGTTGGTAACGCAGATGTCGAGCTGGCCGAAATGCCCTGCGACCTCCTGGACGAACCTGTCGACCGCGTCGAACTCCGAGACATCCACTCGCCGGGCTAGAACTTCAACGCCGTGTTTCTGGCGAATCGATTCGGCAACTTTCTGAATCTGCTGCTCGTTGCGAGCACACAGCGCTAGCCGGCAGCCCTCGGCCGCGAAGGCCTCGGCCGCCGCCTTGCCCAATCCCTGGCTGGAGGCCGCAACCAGCGCGACACGATTCCGAAGTCCCGTATCCATCTTCCTATCCCTCTCCGCTCGTGGCCCGAGCCGCGACCGCTAACGGACCGGAGCAGGCGATTGTAACAGCCAACATTAACTTTGGGCGCCTCGTCTATGGGTGCCCCGTCTGCATTGATTTCGGTTGCTTCGTGCTGACACAGTGCTACAGTCGGGCCGGTCAGCGGTTCAACGGTCGAGCACCCGGCAAAACCGGCGCCTCGGACTCTACTGTGAGGAGGAAAGCAAATGCCGATCATAAAGCGGGCATTCATGTTGCTGTTCAGCGTTCTGCTTTTCGTATTGCTCTGGAATCTCTATACCCCAAACCAGGGCGCATGGCGCGCTGCTCCGGAATGGGGCAACGCTACGCCGGAAGTCCGGACTTCAGTGCTCAATCAATTGCAAAAATTCCAGGAGGGCTACACCCGGCGCGATGTGAAGCAATTAGATACGTACATGGACGGCGTGTTTTCGCGCGAACGACCAGTGGTCCTCGGCACCATGCCCGGGGAGATCTATGTGGGCTACCCTGAGGTCACCAAGTTAATCCGGGAAGACTGGGAATCCTGGGGCGATTGCCGCTTCCGCCTCGACCAAACCCAGATCTCGGCGGTGGGAAACGTGGCCTGGTTTGCTACCGTCGGCTCGGTCAAGTTTGATCTTTCGCGCTATCTGGTTTTGCCCCTGCGGCTGACGGGGGTAATGGTAAACGAGAACGGAGCGTGGAAGGTCCGGCAAGCCCAGTTCCAGTTTGATCTCGACATCAGCAATTTGCTGCTTGCGCAGGCTCTGACGGCAGCCTGGATCGTAGTCAATGCCCTCCTGCTCGCGCTATCCGCATACCGAAAATGGGCACGCCATGACAGCGCGCAGCACGCCAGGTTGATTGCCAGAGCTTGAGGAATGGGGGCCAGAAATCCCGAATGATAGAACAGAAGAACAGCCCCACCCTCTCCCGCTGGACTGCGCGGGAGAAGGGTAGGGTACAAGGGAAGGAGTGGCCATCAGCCAAATGAAAAAGCACAAAGGACTGAAGGCGTGGCTTGTTACGTGGGAATGGATTGGGGAGCACGCGAAGCGAGAGGACAAGGTCGCAGAGATTCTCGACCCGCGCATTTCTGCCGACCGCGTGCGGGAGATAGTTGAACTGCTCTATCACAGGCGCGCACTTGTCAGTGGAAAAGGTCGCTTGGAGATTGCGTAAGGCGAAACAGCAATACCCGGCAGAGTTCATGATTCTGGAGGGATCGAAGTGGAGAGGCGAGATTAGATGCGGTCACAATCCGTGGCTTCTTGCCCGTTTGGTGGATGACCTCATCATAGAAACTGACCGGAGTGGAAAAGAGACCGCGACTTGGAGTGACCGCTATTCTCCAGTCGAAATGCGAAAGCTAATTCGCCAACTAATGCAAAAGTAAAAGCCGCCATCCGGTGAAGGACAGCGGAATGCGGGCCAGACGGAACATTCCCCAATTTCACAACTTCGAATTCCCGTTTTGGGAATCGCCCAAAACTTTTTTCCTTTACATCACAGACACCGTTCCTCACCACCCTCTATCCTGATCATGGATAAGTCCAACGACGGCGCCCTCCGTGGGCGCCGTTGCTTTTGATCTTTCTCAACTCGCGCATCGAACTGGAAGCGGCACACGTTTACGTGTGCCGATGGCGTGGCTTGTCTTACGACTGCCCCGGTACCCCTCATCTGAGAACCGAGAACCGGCAACTGAGAACTGGCTTGTCGACCGGTGCCCCACATCTGTCGTGGTCAGCAGATGTGCGTCCACAGATGTGGGTTCCACGGCTCCGGCCCGACGCTCACCCGGGGTTTTCCACCCCGGGCACGCAGCCCAAACGCACATTTTTCCGTCGCAAAACCCTGAAAACAAAGATCCTCATCGGGTTTTCAGATTTAAGTTCTTCCCTCTCAATATTTTGCAGCGGAAATTTCCGTAAGCCGCTGAAAACAGGCGGAGGCGAAAACAGGGGGTGGGTCTACAAAAAGTCCCGGACCGGGACACTCCCCGCCGGACGTCCGACCTACGCTGATGAACTCGCGGCGGACAATCGCCTCCACTCCTCGATCGGGTGCTGGGTTCGGCAGTTGAAACACGTCGTCCTGGGGTACTGTGTGCCACACTGCGGGCATGTAGCCTGAGTAGCGAACGTGTCGAAGCGCGTGCCGCACCTGCATTTCCAGAAGTCGCCGATTTGCGGTGATTGCGTGCATGACGGGCAGGCGAAATCCGGGCGGCGAGGCAGGCTCTCCAGTTTCGCGAGCGCGCGAGCGCCCTGCATTCCACGCCAGCACCTGAACAGCATGTATAAGGCGACGGCGCCGAGCCAGACCGATCCCGCTTTGAGAGCAAGGGCTAATAGCGCGATGCCGCCCGCGAAGCCGATCCATGCGGTGATGCTGAGACTGCGCGCGCGTCCGAACACGAACCAGAGAAGCGAGCGCAGGATCTGACCGCCATCCAGCGGGTACACCGGAAGAAGATTGAAGACGAGGAGCACCCAGTTGATGAGAGTGATGGACCGGATGAAGAGACGCATGTCGCCCGGAGTCGACAGCAGTGACGGGTCGACATAAGGGACAGCGAAGAGGATCCCGGCAATCACTACGTTGACGAGTGGGCCTGCGGCGATGCTCCACAAGGTTGCGCCGGGCCGCTCTGGCGGTGAGACGTAGGCCACGCCTCCCAGAGGCCACAAGAGGATTCGGTCGGCGCTGCCGCCAACCTGCTTGCAGGCGAGCGCATGGCCGAACTCGTGCAGCAGCACGATCAAGAAGAGTCCGAGATATTCGGCGATGTTCCAGGATATGGAGGAGTAGTAGTTCTTTCGAGCGCTGATCTCAAAGACCGCGACGACAAACCACAACGAATGCAGATAAACGGTAATACCTGCAACGCGGAAGAGCCGGAAAGAGCCTGGCTGTTGGGACATTTCGGGACTTATACCACGATTCGGCGTGGGAGCGCCTCAGCAAATTTTATGAAGTGACTGCCATGAATGCGGGCCGTGCCGCAGTTCAGCCCTTGGAGCGGTCGCAACCATGTATAACCACGCGCTTCAGTGTGTGGAAGGTTTCACTAGTGCGTGAGCCACTCCATGAAGGTTGGCTCGTGCAATTCGAAGTGATAGAGCTTTCCGATCTGCTGCACGTCATCGTGGATGAGTTCCTGGTCGGTAATCAGAATCTTGTCATTCAATCGATTGACGACTCCAAAAGGATCCTTTTCCAGGTCGAAATACCCGTTGGTATAGTCAAGCGGGTTGGCAATGAACAGGCTTTTTCCATTGTTACTTAGAAGTCCATAAATCGGCGTGTAAGTATTAACCACAAGATAGCTGTCGCGCCGGTACGCTTCTGCTTCTTTTGGCGTTTTGGTGAAGAGCGGCCGTCCAAAGCGTGGGTCGTTCACGACGGGTCCATGCCCCAACAGGTAATAGAGCGTCGGCGTGATATCGATGTTGAATGCGATCTGATCGGGATCATGGTAATAGGTGCTCTTCATCTTCTCCGGAAGATGAATAATGAGCGGAATCCGCAGGTCCTCAGGGTTCATGGTCCACGCATGTCCCAGTCGTCCATATTCTCCATACGAATCGCCATGATCGGACGTGAGTACGACGATGCTGTTGTTATAGAGGCCGGACGACTTCAGGTAGTGGATGAACCTGCCGAAGCACCCGTCGACACGCTCCAATTCCGAGGCTACCTTCGGCATGAAGCCGGGATACGGCTTTCTAGGATTTCGGTAGGGACCCAACCCGGAGAGAGTGATCGCGTGCAGATTTTGAGGCTGGGCATACATGAATATCGGTCGCCTATCCGCTCGGCGATTAATTTTGTTTTCGGCGTCGAGTTCCGTCGAACAGACGTCTTCCTGTGTCCAGACCTTCACATTCTCATCCAAGGGCACCAGGTCCGGCGTCCGCTGCAGCACAACCTGTAAAACCGGGATATCCACGCTTATAAAGCGTTGATAATCGTCCGTATCCAGCAGTTTCTCCATTCCGTTGAGGGTGTGAAAGGGCTGCAGGTAGGACTTCTTGTGCAGCAACATCGCTCCTGCCCAGATCGCAGGTTCGGACAGTGCTGTGCCGTTATACCGTGTGAAGGCATTCCGAAATACTGTGCTTTCAGCCGCGAATTTTCCAATCTCGGGCGTGAAGGTGACCGCCGGATTGTAGGCAGAGACGTAGTCCTGGCGCAGACTATCGATCACAATGACGAATATGTTCGGTTTCTTGATCGAAGTAGGCTCCAGTTTCTCCACCAGCTTTACGTCAACCGCTGTCGCCTTTACTGTTCGCGCTAGATTGCTATGTGCAAGCAGGAAATGGCAAAGTTCATCACAGGTATTTTCGTGCCGCCAAGGCCACGACTCCCTTCGCCATGCCCACAGCTCCTCAACTACCCTGTACGATGTGTCCAAACTCACGTGTTGCGCAAGAGCGACGCTCATTCCCATCGAGACATCGGATGTCTCAGTTCGATGAGTTGAGGGCGCCAGGGCGTAGACGTACAGCAAGGGGCTGATAACGAGAATGCACACGATTGGGAGCGCAGGATACGGCCGCGGCGACCGCATTCTTCGCCACAAAACAGCTGTGATAATCGCCCCGGTCCACAGTATCAAGGTCCACATCTTCTCAAGTAAGTAATTCCAATCAAGCAAGCCGATCAATGCCGGCACAACATAAGCCAAAGCCACGAGGACGCATCCCAAGCCTATTAGCACCCGAGTTTTCTTCTGCTCGACAAACCTGTGTCGCCATGCCCGTATATCCGGAAGCAGAATCCGTTCTGACCCGCCGAATATCACCGATGTGAGAGCAAGCGTACCTGAATAGAGCTGAGACGGTATGCTGTGGAATGGCAGTGAATCCAGGATGACGTTCTGGAGAAGACGATCAAGCAAGATCCACGTCACCAACCTGTATACGACAAACCGCAAGACTGGGCGGCGTGACAAGTGCAGCGACTCGGGAAGGTTGTACAGGCTTACCAGGAATACGCAAAGCAGGAGATCTGCCGCCACCGCGAGGAGCCACGCCCAAATGTCCCGTGCAACAATATGAAACGCGGAACTGCTTTGTAAGGAACGAAGGATCGACGTACCCGGGTCGACGATTCCGACAGCGCCCGCAACAAGCAGTGGGACCACAAATCCTAACCGCCGTGGTGGTTGCTGGTTAGCCGCCTCAATTAGCTTCCAATCCGCGGCAATATCTAGAGTTCCCAGGAAGAGTACCGGAAACAGCAGTACTAAGCTCCAGATAAAACTGCGAGAATCGTTCTGAATATGAGCCAGGGGTTCGGTCACAAAAAACAATACGGCAGCTGCCAGAAGCACCAGCGTAAATTCGATTAGCAATCTGCGTACATGTTGCTTTCCTTCCAGGAACAAGACGACACATAGAGAAACTGCAAGGACGCTGAAAATCCAGGGTTGGAATCGAATCAGCCAGGGCAGCCAGACCAGGTACGGAGCCCTGATGAGCATGTAGTAGGTATCGGGTAAGTACGCCAGCAGGCAGTAGATGGAGAGGAATAACATCAGTACCGAGAACAATGATCGCGTTGCCGCCGATACCCATCCCGGTACAGAAACTCCTAGAGAACTCCTAACTACACCGCGGTTCGACCCCATGCAACCGGAACCCCAGAGCCCAAAGAACGCGTAGCCCTACGACGAGCTTTCCCGCAGCCACAGTCGCTCAGAGAGAAATGACGAACTTGCAAAGTATTTAAGAAGAGTGTGACTGAATTCGGTGACGCGACTCACATGTAGCTTCTCGAAAGGACGATGACCCGCAGGATGCGTCGTTCCCGTTTTGGGAATCTGTGACATCCGGGGGATACGGGACGGAATACGGGGAGCGCCGTGGAATGTGATTACAGGCAGGACATTCCGGGATTTCCGCAAACACTTTTCGTCGTGAACTATTTGGCTTTGTGCGGTGTGATCGGGCAATCCTTTCGCCCCGTATCGGCGACACTTGCGATTTTCCACTCACCGTCCGTCCGAACAAGATTGAACAGGTCAGTTCCGCAATGGTCAACCTTGCCATCGACAAGAAATCCGAATGGAGCCCATACCACTGCCAGATCGTGATCGATGCGCACCAGCGGATTATGGATTCGCTCCTCGATGCGCGTGGTTCCGGGTTTGGCCACTCGATCCGCGAATTCTTCAAAGGTCATCCGGACGGGCTTGCCATCGCGCATCAGCACCATCGAGCCCCCGGCGAGCAACGGCTTCTTGACCGCCGCCGCGTCGCGTTTCGCCATGCCATCAAACAGCGCTTTCACAGGAGCTAAAACCGCCTCTTTTTCCGGCGTTCCGGCATACAGCGCGGTCGCAGCTGAAAGGGAGAGACAAAAGCAGAGAGACAGGGGCAACAGAGGGCGGATTTTCATGGTGCACATTCTAAACGAAAACGCCGGCGAGGCTCACAGAGGGTGTGGTCGAAATCGGGTCCGAGTCGACAGCTTGGAAATGGCCATCCGCCCGCGATTACTACCGTTTTTTCCTTTCCACGATGGCCTATGTCCTTTAAGCTACAGTGTCTCTGCCAGACTCCTTTGAGCCGTTTGCTGGAACCCTACTGAGAAGTGCCTGGGGTTTGCCTCGCGCTCTCGTGTGTGCGGCTGAGCGGCCCCAGACTTATGCTTGTTGTCGAACTCATTAAGAAGAAGCGCGACGGTCGCGAACTCTCCTGCCAGGAAATCGAATTCATTATCTCCGCGTATACCCGCGGAGAGGTGCCCGACTACCAGGTTTCCGCGTTCCTCATGGCGACCTTTCTGCGCGGCATGACGCGCGCCGAGACTTCGGCGCTGCTCCACTCGATGCTGTACTCCGGACAGGTCCTCGATTTTTCGGATCTGCCCGCTCGCAAAATCGATAAGCATTCGACCGGGGGCGTGGGCGACAAAACCTCACTCATCCTCTCGCCTGTTGTCGCCGCCGGAGGCGTTTACGTCCCCATGTTGAGCGGGCGTGGCCTTGGACATACCGGCGGAACGCTCGACAAACTCGAAGCTATACCGGGCTTCAGCGTCAACCTAACGCTCGACAAGTTCCGAACAGTCTTGACTAAGGTCGGATGCGCAATGATCGGCCAGACTGCCGAAGTTGCGCCCGCCGACAAGAAACTGTATGCGCTCCGTGATGTGACCGGGACTGTAGAAAGTCCGCCACTGATCTGTGCGTCCATCATGAGCAAAAAACTGGCCGAGGGGATTGACGGGCTGGTGCTCGACGTGAAGACCGGCAGCGGCGCATTCATGAAGAAGGAAGAAGACTCCGAAGCACTGGCGCGCCTTATGGTCGACGTCGGAACAGACATGGGCAAGCGCATGGTTGCGCTCATTACAGACATGGACCAACCGCTCGGCAACAAGGTCGGTAACGCGCTTGAGGTCGAAGAGTGCATTGAGGTGCTCCGCGGTGGCGGGCCGGAAGACCTGCGCATTCTTTCGCTCGAACTCTGCGGATGGATGTTCTATCTCGGCGAGAGGGCCGACTCGCCTGAAGCAGGCAAGAAACTCGCATGGGATCTCATTGCCACCGGTCGCGCGCTGGAAAAATTCAAAGAGATGATCGTTGCGCAGGGTGGTGAGCCGCAAATTGTCGACGCTCCGTGGAAGCTGCCGCGTTCGCAACGGGTCGGCAATATCTTCGCACCAACGGAAGGGTTCATTACCTCGATCGCTTGCGAGCAGGTCGGGATCGCTTCGTTGCTGCTCGGCGGAGGCCGCGCGAAGAAGGAAGACACGATCGATCCGGCCGTCGGCATCACGCTGCAGAAGAAGGTAGGGGATTTTGTTCACAACAACGACACGCTCTGCACGATCCATTACAACGACGAACGCAATCTGGCCGAGGCCCGCGAACTCCTGGCTGCGGCTTTCCACATTGGCGAGCATCTGCCCGCCACACCGCGTCCGCTGATTCACAAAATCATCCGCGGAAAGAACGTTTAGAGGTAACTGAATGGCGATTCTGAGAGGTTTATTGGGCCTGGCTGTGATCATTGGCCTGGCGTGGGCATTCTCCACAAAGCGCCGTGCGATCAATTGGCGGACGGTAGGAACCGGAGTCACGTTACAAATCTTCTTCGCCTTCCTGGTTCTGAAGTGGACCTACGGACGGGAGATGATCACGGCGGCTGGAGCGGGAATCAACAAGCTGCTTGATTACTCCTTTTACGGATCGAATTTCGTCTTTGGCGAACTCGGAAAGAAAGCCTCGACGAATGGCTTTATCTTCGCGTTTCAGGTTCTGCCGACCATCATCTTCATCGCGGCATTCTTTGCGATCCTCTATCACTTCGGGGTGATGCAGTTCGTCATTAATATTGCGGCGAAACTGATGCAGCGGCTGATGGGCGTCAGCGGCGTTGAATCGCTGGACGTCGCGGCGAGCATTTTTATGGGGCAGACGGAAGCCCCACTGACGATACGGCCCTTTTTATCGCGCGTCACCAACTCCGAACTGATGGTCATCATGACAGCCGGAATGGCACACGTTTCCGGCGGCATCATGGGCGCATATATCCTGAGCGGCATTGAGGCGAAACATCTGCTGACAGCGGTAATCATGACCGCCCCTGGGACGCTGACCATCGCCAAGATGCTGGTGCCGGAGACCGAAGTCCCTGAAACTTCGGGCAAGAGCGCCATTCAGCGTGACGAAGAAGAGAAGCATGAAAACGTGCTCGCCGCCACCGCCAAAGGTACCAGTGATGGATTGAGCCTCGCGATCAATGTCGCGGCCATGCTGATTTCGTTTCTTGCTCTGATCTATCTTTTGAACGGAATTCTGGGTGGGATTCATAACGTGCTCATCGCTCACGGCTTCCGCTGGTTCCCATCCAGTCTTGAGAGCATATTCGGATTCGTTTTTGCGCCTGTGGCGTGGCTCATCGGCGTTCCGTGGCACGACTGCAGAGTTATCGGCAATCTGTTGGGAACCCGCATGGCTCTGAATGAACTGGTGGCGTTCACGATGCTTGGGCCGATGAAGGGGACGCTGGATCCGCGGTCGTTCACGATCGCGACGTTCGCACTGTGCGGCTTCGCTAACATCAGTTCCATCGGTATTCAGATCGGCGGCCTTGGCGCGTTAGCACCGAATCGTCGCGGCGATTTAGCGCGGTTGGGATTCCGGGCCATGATCGCGGGAACGATGGCGAACCTGATGTCCGCCGCAATTGTCGGGATGTTCTTATGAGCACTGCCGTGGAACGCAAAGAAGATCAACTCGACGAATACACTCGCGCGAAGCAGGCTGCGGACTTCGTGCTGGCGCGCTTGGCCGAGCGGCCCGCATTGGGCCTGCCGAAAGTCGCGGTCGTGCTGGGCTCCGGACTTGGTGACTTCGCGAACGACCTCAAGGATGCACTGATTGTCCCGTACGAGACGATCCCGAATTATCCGCGGTCGACTGCGATCGGTCACGCCGGGCGCCTGGTCGTCGGTAAACTCGGAGAGGTAACGGTCGCGGCGATGCAGGGCCGGGTTCACCAGTATGAAGGCTATACGGCGAAGCAGGCGGCGTTTCCGGTGCGCGTGTTCGGCTTGATGGGGCTCAAGGCAATTGTCCTGACGAACGCTGCCGGTGGCATCAACAAAAGCTATGGCCAGGGCGCGCTGGTACTGTTGAGCGATCACCTTAATCTGCAAGGGGCGAATCCACTGACTGGCGCGAATGACGAACGCTTCGGGTTGCGCTTTCACGACATGAGTGATGCCTACAGCAAACGTTATCGTGAGATCGCGCACGACGAGGCTCGCCGCCTGCAGATTGAGCTGTTTGAAGGTGTGTATGCTGCACTATCCGGTCCAAGTTACGAGACCCCGGCGGAGATTCGGTACTTGCGGATCATCGGTGCCGACCTGGTGGGAATGTCGACGGTACCGGAGGTAATCGTGGCGCGGCACATGGGGCTCACTGTGCTCGCGGTCTCCTGCGTTACCAATATGGCCGCGGGAATGTTAGATCAGCCGATCAATCACGAAGAAGTATTGGAAGTTGGCGCAAGAGTGCGCGGCAAATTCCTGGCGTTGTTGACCGCAGTGATTCCGCGCATTGCCGCGACTGTTTAGCGTGATCTTGTTTTAGCGAAGAACGAGGAACGAAGAAGCTGACTCCATACCTCATCGGAATTGCCGGGCCATCCGGCGCTGGAAAGAGTTACCTCGCCGAGCATGTTGCCAGCGAACTCGGCGGTGCTGCCATTTTCCGGCTCGATTCTTACTACCACGATCTCCGCCACCTGTCTCTCGTCCAGCGTGCACACCAGAACTTCGATTGCCCCGATTCGCTCGATTCCGCGCTGCTGACAGAGAACCTTCGCGATCTCACCAAGGGCAAGTCGATCGAGAAGCCGCTTTACGACTTCACGATCCACTCGCGCAGGAAGGAGACGGAGCGGGTGGACCCGCAGTCCTACATCATCGTCGAGGGATTATTCGCACTTTACTGGGAAGAAGTCCGCAAACTCGAGGGCACGAAGGTGTATGTAGATCTGCGTGACACGACCTGCCTGGAGCGGAGAATCGACCGCGATATCCGCGAGCGCGGCCGAACGCGCGAAAGCGTGCTCGAGCAGTACTCGACTACGGTTCTTCCCATGGCCAGGGAGTTCGTCTATCCTTCGTGCGCTTACGCCGATATCGTTGTTTGCGGTGATGACGACATTCAACGCGAGGTGTCGCTCGTCATTGAACATGTCCGTAAGAACGCTGTCACCAGAATTTAATCGAGCACTCGCATTTGCGAATAGCGGATTGCGAATGGCGCAATTAAACTGTTGCCACTATGCGCCGGGCCATCGTCTTCCTATTCCTGTCAGCTTCGCTGTTCGCCCAAACCATCAATCTTCCGTCGAGCAAGACGCTGGAACCGGTTCCGGGGTCACCGCTGAAGCTCAACAGCTTTCCCGTGAACATCGTCATCTCGCCCGACGGCCGTTATGCGGCAATCCTCAACCAGGGCTACGGAACCGCGATGAGCGACCATCACGAGTCGATCGCGATCTATGACATCCGGAACCGCACGATCCGAGATTTTCCAGACGCTCGCCTCGGGCCCAAGTCGAAGCAGACCTACTGGCTGGGCCTCGCCTTCAGCAGCAAGGGCGACGAGCTCTACGCTTCCATCGCATCACTCACGGATCCGGCAGGCATGAGGAAGGGTTCAACCGGCAACGGAATCGCCGTGTACTCATTTGCGAATGGCGAGATCAAACCTGCGCGTTTCCTGAAAATCCCACTGCAACAACTCGCTCCCGGCAAGCGCTTCGCCTACGGCGATACGAAGATTCCGGATGGCAAAGCGATCTCCTATCCCTCAGGCATCTCCGTGGTTCCGCCCGACGCAGAGCATCCGCACGATCGCCTGCTCGTCGCCGACAACCTCAGCGACAACGCGATTCTTCTCGACGCCGTTACCGGAGAGACTCTTGCAACCTTCGACCTCAGTAATAAGGACTTCGTGCCGGCTGTTTTTCCGCACAGCACCATCGTCTCGCCGGATGGCAAGAAGGCATGGGTGAGTTTGTGGAACACTCCTTCGGTGGCTGAGTTGGATCTTGAATCTGCAAAAGTATCTCGAATCCTGAAGGTTGGGCCGAACAGCCTGGAGACAAACACGGAATCATCGGCTCACGCCAGCGCGATGACACTTTCACCGGATCAGAAAATCCTCTTTGTCGCCCTTTCTAATCTGGGCGAGCTTGACGGCGTGGACCTCGCGACAGGCCGTGCAGAGACGATTTGGACGCAGGTACAAAGACGGCCGATAACTGCGATGGGCTCATATCCGACGTCAGTTGCGCTCGCACAAAATGGGCAAGTGCTCCTAATTGGCTGCGCAGGACTCAATGGCATTGCCTCGGTGGAAATTGCAGATTTCCGCAAGGCACATGAACGGAATGGGGCGATGAATGCGAAGGGGAAACGAATGCCTCGCGGGATTGAACCAGCCGCATTTTTTCCCACCCAGTGGTATCCAACGGCAATCGCCGTTCATGACGATGACGTACTGATCGCGAATGGCAAAGGAGTGGGCACTGGGCCAAACATTGGAATGTCGAAAGACGGACGTAAGAAGTTCCCCTACATTGAGACGCTTCTGAATGGCACGTTGCAGCACACTGGGCTTTCAACGCTTGAGAAGTACAGCAAAGCGCTCACGGAGCAGGTTGAAAGGACAAATTACATCAGCCAGAAGCCGGTTCGGATCGCTTGGCATTCCGCAGTGCGTGCCAAACTTCCGACGAAGCTGCGTGCGCGTGGACCGATCAAGCACGTCATCTACATCATCAAGGAGAATCGGACTTACGATCAGATTTTCGGGGATCTCGGAGTTGGAGACGGCGACAAGTCGCTGACCATGTATGGTTGGGACATCACGCCGAACCAGCACAAACTCGCGCTGCAGTTCGGCGTGCTCGACAACTTCTACGATTCCGGCGAGGTCAGCGGCAACGGACACGACTGGTCGACTGCGGCGATCACCAGCGACTACACCGAACGAAATATCCAGGTCGATTACAGCCGTATGCAGCGTGAATACGACTACGAAGGAATGGTCGGAAATCGCTATCCGATCGAGGAAGGAATTCCCGACATCAATGAGCCTGGAACTGGCTTCCTGTGGGGTTTGGTTGCGCGCAATCATCGGACCTACCGTCATTACGGCGAGTTCATCTCGACGGAATGGTGCAACGAACAGGAGTGGTCCGGAAGCCCCGCGATTACGGGTCGCGTGAAGGCGAAGTGCGAAGGTCCAGACGAAATCAAAAAGGGCGAAATGCTTCCGCCGAATGTGGGTGACCCGAAGGGCGGACCAAGTCCGTGGCCCTGGCCAATCCCGATGATCGCGCGGGATGTCCCGACGAAGCCGGAACTCGTCGGGCACTTCGATCCGAAATATCCTGATTTTCGGACTGAGTATCCGGATCAGCTTCGTGTCGACGAGTTCCTTAACGAGTTCAATGCGTTCGTGAGTGCGCGCAAGAGCGGCAAGACCGCACAGGAAATGCCGGAACTTATCGTCCTGCGACTGCCGAACGATCACACGCTTGGGACGAAGGTCGGTTATCCGACACCTTCGGCGAGTGTCGCGGATAACGATCTCGCGGTAGGAAGAGTCGTCGAGGCAGTGTCACACAGCCCGTATTGGGACGACACTGCGATCCTGATTCTCGAGGATGATGCGCAGGACGGTCCGGATCACGTTGATGCGCATCGCTCGACTGCGCTAGTGATCAGCAAATATTCTCCTTCGTCGACGGCGAATCCGTTCATCGACCATCACTTCTATACAACCGTAAACATGATTCGAACGCTGGAAGATTTGCTCGGCCTTCCGCCGATGAACGTCAACGATGCGTATGCTGCACCGATAAACTTGTTCAGCGGGGCGGGGAACCAACCGGCGTTCACGGCGGATCGGAAAAACCTCGAAAACGGACTGCTGTATGCGACAAACCCGCCGAATAATCCTGGGGCGAAGCAATCGGCGGACCTGAATTTCGCGCACGCCGACGAAGCCAATACAGCCGTGCTGAACCAGATCCTCTGGCGCGACCGGAAGGGCAATGTGCCGATGCCCACGCCGAAGCACACGGTGATTCGGGATGGAGAGTAACGATAGGCGAATAGCGGGCAATGTCATCGCTACCGAAAGCCGCTACGTAAGCGGGCAGGCACAGTGGTGCCCCTGTGGGATTTCCACTGGCTCTTGCGGAGAGGACACCGATGGTTGGCGGGTCCGAGGGTCGCCGAAGGCGGGACTTTCCCTAGCTGGTCACGAGCGCAATGCGCGTCTGCTTACGAAGCGGTTGCTGTTTTCTTGCTGCCCTGGAAGCACTCCCGGCAAAATACCGGGCGTCCTTGCGTCGGCTTAAAAGGAACGGTTGTCTCCTTGCCGCAATTCGAGCAGACGGTTCGGGTTTCTACCTTCGGGTAATTCGAGTTCACCGGAAGCCCGAGGGCCTGGGCCCGTTTACCCTTGCAAGCCTTGCAACGCTTGGGTTCGTTCTTGAACTGCTTATCGTGGAAGAAGAGTTGTTCTCCCGCGGTAAAAACGAAGTCCTGCCCGCAGTCAACGCACTTTAAAATCCTGTCCTGGAATTCCATCCGAGTTGCCCCTTTGTAGCCGTGCTCTCCAACACGGTGGCAACGACTGAATGCAACGCGGCTCCCGATGCATTCATTCGCCGTGTTCAGAGTTGAGTTCGACCCTACAGCATGCAAACTGAAATGCTGCTTACTTACCTACCACTGCGTTATGAATGCGGACTGCGAATCTACACCCCATACGACCCGTCACCCCGACGAATCGTCCCCCGAAACATACGGGGAACGGGCCACTGCAAGTAGCAGTGGCCCGTGTTTATACTACTTAATCCTGCTCTTTGCGAGCTTTTTTACGACTACGTTTGCGGGCTAGGGCCTCTTTTACCCTCTTTTTTTCACCCGGCTTCAGGTAGTAGGAGTGACGCTTCACTTCCTTGATGATGTCTTCCTGCTGTACCTTGCGCTTGAAACGGCGGAGGGCATTTTCCAGAGACTCGCCTTCCTGCAATCTGACTTCAGCCAAACTCTTACACCCCCCTGCCCGTCCCTATTGGACGCTTATAGATTATCAGAGCCGGACGCTCTAAGTCGGCAATTCTTCAACTGGTTGAGGGTTCGCGGGAGCGAGCATACCGCACCGTGCGCGAGGCACCCACGCTCGCGGGGGACCCGAGGCGGCCGCCCTTGGAGTCAGCGAGTACCCACTCCCAGATTACCCCGCACCCTCAGTAACTTACTCTGAGCGAGAACTGAATCTGTCTTGCAGCGTAGGCGTTATTCGGCTGCAGAAACCCGTTGCTGAGCCGGAATTGCGCCGGATAGCGTTTATTGTTGACCGTCGTATCCTGAACCACGAAGTTCGCCGCTGCCGACTGGAAGCCGTCATCGGTGGTGTCCACCCGCTTATTATCCCGATTAAAAGCGTTGAATGATTCCACAAGAAGGCTGAGTCTCCAGCGCTCGGTTGCCTTCAATAGGCGGTTCAAGCGGAAGTCGGTGGTGGCATAGTCGGGTCCAATAGAGGAATTCCGGCTTGTGCCGGGAAGCCGGTCGTTCGTGTCATTGCCGTCGCGATTGGCATCGCCAGTGACACGGGCATTCACGGGACGGCCGCTACCAATGGTTGTTACAGAAGAAAGCTTCCAGTTGTTGAAGATCGCCTTGAGCACCGGCTGGTCACGATGGAAGAAGCGCGGTTCGTAGACCCAGCTCACGGCCAGCCGATGCCGTTGATCGGTCGAACTCAATCCGCGCTCGGCGTTGGGATCGGCGGAATTTTGCACGGTTGCCGGACTGCCGGCGATCAGTGCGTCCTGCCCATTGTCTATTGCCTTGGCGTAAGTGTAGCCGAGACGGAAGTAAAAACCTCGACTCATCTTTCGGCGAACCGAAAGCGTGAACCCGTGATAGATACTCTCTGCGGCGCTTTCGAAGACATCGACGGTATCGAGTTGCGGCACTGGCCTTTGCGGATCATTTACGCAGGGGACAAACGGGCAATCGATGCTGGGCGTTGTTTGCCAGGTTCCGAAGGACGGCTCGAGATAGTAGTTGCCGGTGAACTCGCTGCCATCGGAACTGAAGATGGGATATTCCTCGATGACGGGATCTGGCAAGTTAGCGTCGCGGGCGCGAATGAGGTGTTGTCCGTGCACGTAGAGGTACGTTCCAGCGACGGCGAACCCGCCGCCCACGTCGCGCTCAAGGCTCAACGAGGCTTGATCGACATAGGGCATCTGGAAGTTGTGGCCGAAGGCCGACATCTCGGAAGTCAATTTCCCGGCGATTGCATCCGGCGGTACACAGGCGGAGGCATTGGGCGCACAGTTCACGAGCGGATTCGGGTATTGCGGAAAGATGGTTGAGTCGGCGGCTTGAGAATTTACGAGGAAGAGGTGCTGCTGGGCCAATCCGTTGTCGGTCTCGACCGATGCTGTGTAGATCGACGGTATCCTCGTATAGAAGCGTCCCCAGCCCCCTCGCAGCACGGTCGTCCGACCGCGCGCGATATTCAAGGCGAAACCGACGCGGGGAGAAACATTGTTGAGATCGCCAGGCACACGACCGGAATCGGGCCACAAAGGATTTGACTCGAGGCCCGCAGTGTTGAATCTCTGAAGATCCCAGCGAAGGCCGACGTTCACCGCGAGGCGGCTGGCCAGCCGGATCGAGTCCTGGCCGAACAGGGCATATTCAGTCGTGTCGGGATGCGATGCGGCGGTGCCGAAATTCTGGATGTAATATCTCGGCACATTGTGGGCGTAGGCGCGGAGAGGCGAAATCCTCATCCCGTAAGTTCGCGGCGCAAATGTGAACGGATCGACGCGCGTGTTGTCGAAGATGTACTGGCCGCCGAAGAGGGAGGGGAAGAAGTTGTAGATCCAAGCTTGAGAAACATCGGCGCCCAGTTTCCATGAATGGCGCTTCTGCTCGAAGTTGATGGTCTCCGCCAGGTGGAGTTTGTGCTCGCGGGTAATGCGAGGCAGGATACTGCTTCGTCCCGCGCCATCGAGCACCCCGTTGATTTTGAAACGAACTTCGTTTGAGTTCGGGGCTGAATTCTGCAGATCGCGGGAGAACTGCAAACGCAGATGGCTGCTCGTTTTCGGCGAAAAGGCACTCGTCAGAGCGAGATTGGCTGTTTCTGTCGCAACGTCTTCCACCCCGTTTTCAGTGAGAGCGTGCGTGGTGATTGGGCTGCTGGGGTCGAGGAAGACGTTGTTCTCCCCGTTGTATCGCGAAGTGTTCAGCCGAAACGTAATGAACTGGCGCGGCGAGAGGTTGTAATCGACCTTAAAAAATCCGGCGTTGCCGATCATCGCCGAGCTATAGCTACCCGCCATCCCTGTCAGTTGGGCCGCGGCATCGGCTACCAGCGCCGCATCGGTGCTTTCGTAATCGGTAGACGCAGGTACGACTGCACTGCTCCCGTCAACGAAACGAACCTCAGTCGGGACATGGAAGATATGCTGGTCCCAGCCGGCGAGGAAGAACGCTTTGTTCTTTTCCAGCGGTCCGCTGAATGTCCCTCCGAACTGGTGCTGCACGTCCTCGGGCTTGCGGTCAGAGAAGGCATTCTGCGCATTAAATAGGCCATCCCGCAGGTAGTAAAAACCGCTGCCGTGCCACTGGTTATTGCCCGACTTGGTGACGACGTTGATAACCGCGCCGCCGGAGCGCCCGAGTTCCGCGCCATAGGCGTTGGACGAAACACGGAACTCCTGGACCACCTCATTGCTGAACTGGTAGGGAGCGCGATAGCGTCCGCGGGCCTGAGCGAAAAACGAGTTGTTGTTGTCGCTACCGTCAACGAGCATGGTCGACTGGAACCCGCGGATGCCGCCGAAGGCGAGATCCCCATTGGACGACGACGTCAAGCCGCGGGGATCTTGAGTGACCCCGGTCCCGAACAGCGCGAGATCGGTAAATCGGCGGCCATTCAGCGGAAGGTCTTCCATTGCAACCGAGTCAATGACCTGCGCGATCTCGCTGGACTCGGTTTCGACGAGTTGGGGCGATTCAGTGACGGTGATCTGCTGACGAGCTCCCTCGAGCGACAGGCGAAGGTCGACCTCGGCAACCGCTCCGACCTCGACCCGAACTTTGCGGACATTATCCGGAGACATTCCGTTGGCAACAGCGGTAATTTCGTACTCGCCGGGTTCCAGGAGTCCGAAGGCAAAGGTGCCATCGTCGTTAGTGACGACCTGGAGCGCGAGGCCGCGCGAGGGGCGGCGAAGGTTTATGTTGGCGGTTGTAACCGGAAGACCGGCGGGATCGAACACGCGCCCGTGGATCGCCCCGAGGGAGGCATCTTGTGCGAAAGCAGTGTCGATAGCGAGTATCAGGCAACCAAGAAAAAATAAAAGGATTGCTATCAGAAAGAGCAGGGAGACTTTCACTGTGTTCCTCTCGAATGCTTGTATAGCAAGCGAAATTGAGAGGGGCACGAGATTAGTGCTCTCCAAATGGGGGAGAGCTCCAATTTGGGAATCCCATTCTGGGAGTTGTGTGGAACATTTCTGTTGCACTCGTGCGTGAAGGCGAGTTTTCAATAGCGACTCACAGAGAGTTTTATTCAGAACATCAAAAGCTTGCGGAAGCTTTAAGCAGTCATTCCTCTGTGACTCTGTGTTTCTGTGGTGAGTCTATCGCCGGAAATGCCAGCGACCTGCCGTAGCAAATCCACACTTTGCCCTTTGCTCCTCTTCTTGATAACTTCAATGGTTACGGACCTGCCATGATTCGACCCTATAAAGGTGTGTTGCCGACGATTCCCGCGTCCTGTTACGTGGATGAGTCGGCACAGGTGATCGGAGATGTCGTGCTCGACGAAAACGCCAGCATCTGGATGAACGCGGTCGTCCGCGGCGACGTACACAAGATCCGTATCGGCGCCAACACGAACATCCAGGATTGCTCGGTGCTGCACGGGATGCTGAACAAGTGGCCGGTAATTCTTGGCGATTGGGTGACGGTCGGACATTCGGTCACGCTGCACGGCTGCGTTGTCGGCGACCGCTGCCTCATCGGAATGGGAGTCGTGGTCCTGAACGGCGCGAAGATCGGCAACGACTGCATAGTCGCTGCCGGAACGCTGATCCCTGAAGGCATGGAGATCGAAGACGGTTCGCTGGTAATGGGTGTCCCCGGCAAGGTGAGGCGCAAGCTGAGCGAGGAAGAGAAAGCCTCGATCCTGACCTACGGGCGAAACTACCTGGGATATAAAGAGCAGTACCAGAAAGAAATTGTTCCGTCGGGCGGTCGGGCCGTCGTGCCATCGAAAAGATAACCACGAAGGACGCAAAGTTTCACGAAGAACGAATAACGAAGAACCGACTGAGAACTGAATGATCAAAGCTATCCGAGGAACGCGCGACTTACTTCCGCCCGACACCGATTTGTGGAACTTTGTGGACGCGCGTGTTCGCTCGGTTTTTCAGCGATACAACTTTCGCGAGATTCGCACTCCGGTATTTGAGGCGACGGAGTTGTTCGCGCGCAGCGTCGGCGAGGACACCGACATCGTTTCAAAGGAGATGTTTACCTGGGAGGACAAGGCACGCGCGCAGAGCGAGAAGTCGCAGTCGCTGACGCTTCGGCCGGAAAATACCGCAGGTGTGGTGCGCGCGTACATCGAGCACGATCTTGGCCGTTCGGGCCAGTTGCAGAAGCTTTATTACGTCGGCCCTCAGTTCCGCCGCGAGCGTCCGCAGAAGGGACGCTACCGCCAGTTCTTCCAGATCGGCGCCGAGGTGATTGGACCGCCCAGCGCGGGCAGCGAGTTGCCGATCCGCGACGCTGAAGTTATAGAGATGCTGACGGCCCTGCTCGACGGCGTGGGGCTGAAGGGCTGGACCCTGCACTTGAACTCTGTCGGCTGCGCGAACGACCGCGCCGCTTACAACAAGGCGCTGCGCGAGGCCCTCGCCGGCGTGAAGGACAAAATGTGCATTGACTGCCAGCGCCGTGCTGAGACCAATCCGTTGCGCGTGCTCGACTGCAAAGTGCCGGAAGACCAGCCGATCATCGACGCGCTGCCGAAGATCAGCCAGTATCTCGACGAGCCCTGCCGGCAGCACTTCGACGAAGTTAAAGCAATTCTCGGGACGATGGGCATTCCCTACCAGGTGAACGAACGCATGGTGCGCGGGCTCGACTACTACACTCGCACGACGTTCGAATTCACGCACGGCGATCTAGGCGCGCAGAGCGCGGTGCTCGGCGGCGGACGGTACGACGGGCTGAGCGAATCGCTCGGCGGGCCAAAAGCCCCCGGCGTCGGTTTCGCCATGGGAGAAGATCGCCTGGTGCTGGCACTACAGGCGCAGCAGGCAGAGTCCGCGGTTCCGGTGAATGCCTACATCGCTCCGCTGGGCGCCGGAATGAATCGTCACGCACTGAAACTGGCTCGCGAGTTGCGCGACGCGGGGCTGGTTGTCGATGTCGGCGATGAATCTTTCCGCCTGAAAAAGGGTTTTGACGCGGCCGAGAAAATGGCCGCGCGGTACGTCGTTATCGTCGGCGAAAATGAAGTGAAAGCGGATCAGTTTGCGGTGAAGGACATCCGTAGCGGCGAACAGGTTACGGTGCCGCGGGCAGAGTTGGTTCGGAAGCTCAGCGGCACTTGAGGAGCTTCCATGACAATTGTCAGGATAGTCGCAGTCGCGGTGCTCTGTCTTTCGTCAGTTGGAGTTGGTTGCGGACAGACCGGATCACCGCACTCTGCACCAGATGTATGAGGCAGAGAAGCGAAGAGATCTGGACTTCATCCATTCGCATTTCGCGGACGATTTCGTCGAAGTCGCTGGTGACGGCAAGGTTTAACCACTGGCCGGATATTGAGGCGGGTTTCAAGGATGTAGTCTTGAAGAAGTACGAATTGACGGACTGCATCTTTAAACTAATGACTCGCGATGCGGCGTACCTGAGCTGCAAGATGGATCTGGAAGCCACTTCTAAAGGCCAGCCATTTCCAGCCCGCTTCCGTGTAACCTACGTCTGGACGCGGCAGAACAAAGATTGGCTACTCGGTTCGAACAGGGGACAGTGATCCCCGAGCCGGGCAAAAGCAAAGAGGGAAAGCAGGAATAGGATCGTGCCTCAACTGGATTTTCTTGGTGATCTCAAACGTACGCATCGCAATGGCGAACTTCGTGCCTCCGACGCCGGCAAGAACGTTGTCCTCATGGGCTGGGTGAACCGGCGTCGCGACCTCGGCAATCTTATTTTTATCGATTTACGCGACCGAACCGGCATCACGCAAATCGTCATCGACCCATCGAACCCGGCTGTGCATGAAAAGGCAAGCGACCTGCGCAGCGAATACGTCATCGCCGTGACCGGCAAGGTCGAACTGCGCGAAAAGAACAACATCAACAAGAACATCCCGACGGGTGAGATCGAGGTCGTTGCAGAAGACCTCCGCCTGCTCAATGTTAGTGAGGTGCCGCCGTTTCTTCCCGGAGAGAATGTCACCGCGAGTGAGGAACTTCGACTGAAGTACCGTTACATTGATCTCCGACGCAATGAGTTGCAGTTCAATGTTGCATTGCGGCACAACGTGGCTCTGGCGATTCGGAATCATCTGTCGTCGAAGGGGTTTTACGAGATCGAGACGCCGTTCATGACTCGCTCGACGCCGGAAGGAGCGCGCGATTATCTCGTGCCCAGTCGTGTCAACAAGGGCGAATTTTATGCCCTACCGCAATCGCCGCAGATATTCAAGCAGATCCTGATGATCTCCGGGTTCGACCGTTATTTCCAGATTGTGCGGTGCTTCCGCGACGAGGATCTCCGCGCCGACCGCCAGCCCGAGTTCACGCAGATTGATCTCGAGATGACTTACCCGCAGCAGGACGCTGTGTTCGAGGTGGTTGAAGGCTTCCTCCGTGCGGCCTGGGAGGCGGCCGGATTCAAGTTCGATGCGCCATTCCCGCATATCACATATGACCAGGCGATTCGACTCTACGGCATCGATAAGCCGGACCTCCGGCTGCCTGCGATGACCGATGTGAAAGATGCCTTCACGGCAGAGCAGAAGCAAACTCTGGGACTAGATACGGAGTTGCCGATCATGGCAATCCGCACGCCGAGAGTGGGCGATCTGTCGCGCAAGGAGCGCGAAGACCTGCGCCCACTGTTCGGGAAGGCAGAGGGACCGAAGCTCATAGATGACATGAAGCGCCTCGAGAAGTCTTTCCCCGAGGCAGTCGCGAAAATTCGCCAGATGACTGGGGCGGAAGAGGGCGACCTGCTCGTGATCGTGGGCGGCGGCGCGTTGCAGGACCGCGCGCCGATGAAGTTCAAGCGCGCCGAAACCACGGTTTACACCACGGCGGGTCAGTTCCGGTTGGCGTTGGCGCAGAAATTTGCCGACCGGCATGGATGCTTCAAGCCGGGCGTCTTCAAGTTCCTCTGGGTCACGGATTTTCCGATGTTCGAGTGGAAGCACGATGAGGGCTACTGGGACGCCGCGCATCATCCGTTCACCTCGCCGCACGAGGAAGACATGACGAAGCTCGCCGGGAGCGCCGATTCGGTTCGCGACCCCGATTCGCCGCTGGGCGAAGTGCGAGCACTTGCGTATGACGTCGTTCTGAACGGTACCGAACTCGGTTCGGGCTCGATCCGTATCCATCGTCAAGATATCCAGTCCAAGATTTTTACTGCGCTCGGAATGAACGAAGAAGAGCAGAAAAAGCGGTTTGGCTTCTTCCTGGAGGCGCTTCGATACGGCACGCCGCCGCACGGTGGAATTGCACTCGGTCTCGATCGGATCGTGATGATCCTGGCCGGGGCGGCCAGCCTGCGCGAAGTCATCCCGTTCCCGAAAACCGCGCAAGCGAAAGACCTGATGATGGATGCGCCGACGCCGGTCAGCGACGCGCAGCTGCGGGATTTAAGTATCGAGGTAAAGAAATAACCGCGGATTACGCCGATACGCGCGGATTAGAATCAGGCATTTACGCTTTTGCTTTTGTTTATCCGCGTATCTCCGCGAAAATCCGCGGTCGCTTTTTGCTTTCAGCCGAGAACTGAGAACCGGGAACTGAGAACGCGTTTCGATGGCAAAGATCCACGTCCTTTCCGAGCACGTTGCCAACAAGATCGCCGCCGGCGAGGTTGTCGAACGACCGGCATCGGTGGTGAAGGAACTGCTCGAGAACTCGCTGGATGCCGCCGCGACGCGGATCCGCGTCAACATCGATGCCGGCGGCAAGAAACTCATCCAGGTGATCGATAACGGGTGCGGCATGGTGCCGGATGACGCCCTGCTGGCGTTCGAGCGACACGCAACCAGCAAACTGAAGAATGCCGATGATCTTCTATCAATTGCGACGCTAGGATTCCGCGGTGAGGCATTGCCGTCAATTGCCTCCGTCAGCCGTTTGCGTCTAGAAACCCGAGCGCCGGAAGAGGCCAGCGGCACCATCGTCGAGATCGCCGGGGGCAAGATACTCACCGTCGAAGAAGCGGGCCTTCCTGCCGGAACTTCGATTACGGTTCGCGATCTGTTCTTCAATACGCCGGCACGAAAGAAATTTCTCAAGGCCGAGAGTACGGAACTGTCGCATATCGCGAGCCTGGTGACGCATTACGCGCTTGCGCACCCCGACAAGCACTGGGAACTGCATACGACCACGAACGCCATGCTGGTCGCGGCACCCGTGCCGAGCAGCGCGGAGCGCATTTATCAGGTCTTCGGCAAAGAGACGCTCGACCAGCTACTGCCGATCGCAGCGACGATCAAACTGGAGCGCATTGGGCTGCCGAAGCCTCCGCCGTGGGCGAAGCGTGAAGAAGAGGACGAGCCACCGCAACCGGGCGAGATTCGTGTTCACGGATTCGTCTCCAAGCCCGAGGTACAGAAACTCAATCGCAACTCCATCTTCATTTTCGTGAACGGCCGGCTGATTCGCGACCGTCTTATCCTGCACGCAATCACGGAGGCCTATCGAAACATCCTGCCGCCGACGGTCTTCCCGGTCGTGCTGCTTTTCTTGGAGATGCCGTTCACGGAAGTCGATGTCAACGTGCACCCGTCGAAGACGGAAGTCCGCTTCCGCCAGCAGTCCGCCCTGCATGACTTTGTGCGCGATTCCGTCCGCGCAGTGCAGATGCAGGCGCGCCCGGCCCCGCAGTTCACGCGCGAAATCCACGCCGAACCGACCGCCGCGCAGGCACTTTCACCCAAACTCAACTCGCTCGGAGCCCCAAATCTGCCGCCGTCAGCAGATGGGGGTCTTTCCGCGGTCGGCACCGATTTTGCCCTTCACGCTCTCGTTCCACCACCCCGTCCCGGCAGTCTCGAATTCGGAGAAGAGGCCATTGAGGTGGAAGGGAACGCCGCAGTTGGAGGCGCCCACCTGCGTCCGCAGACATTTGGTTCGCACATTGGAGAGCCGCCGCTGGCCGGTGCCGATGCGATAGTTCCTGAGCGCGAGGAATCCTGTGGCCCACGGATCGAAGAACCGGATGAGCCGATGGACCTGACGGAACTGAGCGGTTTGACGCCGCTCGGGCAGGTGCGCGAATCCTTCATCCTTGCCGTGAACCAGCAGGGTTTGTGGATTGTCGATCAGCACGCTTGTCACGAGCGGATCCTGTTCGAGCGCATTTTGAAACAACGACAGGCGGCGCAGGTCGAATCGCAGCGACTGCTGATGCCGATCATCGTTGACCTGACGCCGGCACAACTGGCCGTCTTCGCCGAGATCAACGATGAACTCCGCCGCAACGGCTTCGACGCCGAGCCATTCGGAACCCGCACCATCGCTGTGAAGACCGCACCGGCTGGAGTGGATGCCGGACGCGTCGAGAAGCTCCTGCACGAGTTGCTCGAACAGTTTGAGCGTGAAGAGCAGTCGCTGACTCTGGAGAAGATTCGGGCGCGCATCGCTGCGTCGATCGCCTGCCAGGCGGCGATCAAGATCAACATGCCGCTAGAGCAAAATAAAATGGAGTGGCTGCTTCGCGAACTGGCCCGAACGCAATACCCGATGACCTGTCCGCATGGCCGTCCGGTCGTCTTGCGGTATTCTGTAAAGGACATTCAGCGGGCATTCAAACGTATTTAACAGGAGATCATGACGGAACGGGAACTCCAGGAACTCCGCAGCGAGAAGTGGCGCGTCAATGGGCGGCCGATCCGCACGTTAGAGGACGCGCAGGAGTTCATTGAGTCAGTGGGCTTTTGCCTTATGTATCCGGTGCGGCCTCCAGTGCTGGTGCCGACGTTCGTCGGCGCTTACGTTGGCAGCGGCGAGAGCCTTCCGACCTGGCAGCATGCCTTCGCCGATAAGCGTGCCATGGAGGCGCAGGAACTCATGGTGCGCCTTCTGCGACAGAAGATGGCCTACGAGGCGAATCTCTTCAGCGAAACACCATTCCTGGTGGCAGCTTCCGTCTTCCCGTTCTTCTACGGACTTGTCGGTGACCGGAATCCGCGCCAGGTACCGAAATCGGGGCCGCGGTCGGAATATTCGCCGCTGGCGGTGCATACATTTCAGGCTATCCAGAAGCAGGGACCGATCGCGAAGCCGCGCCTGCGAGAAATTCTGGGCGGGGATCTTTCGATTGCTGCGCTTGACCGGGCACTGAACGAGCTTTGGTCGAAGTTACGCATTACCCGCGTCGATTACAACCCGGAAGAGGGTGCGTCGTGGGACATCCTGTTCCGGTGGTCGCCCGATCCGGTGCGGGAAGGGATGAACCTCAGTATCCCAGAGGCACTGACGGCGCTGGTGTCGAAGTACGTGGACAGCCTGGTTGCGGTCGAGCAGGGAGAGATTGAAGAATTTTTCTCGAACCTGATTGCGCGATCGCGTACGCGGGAGGCCATCAATGCCTTGCTGGCGGCGCGGGAGTTGCAGTACGTGACGATCGGAGGACGCACGATGATTCAGATCACTCCGCCGAGGCCTGCTCCCGTCGAGCGGCCGCCACGCCCGGTCGTGATCAGAACAGACCCTTCCAGAACGATCGCCCGGAGACCGCGGCCAGTGCCGGCAAAAACTCCTAACGGCGAGGGAAATAAATAAGAATGTCTGCGAATCCCAGGAAGCTTGTGATCGCAATTGATGGGCCTGCCGGAGCGGGGAAGAGCACCGTCGCCGCGCGACTCGCGAGCAAGTTCGGATACGTGAATCTCGAAAGCGGTGCGATGTATCGCGCGCTCGGATTGAAGGCGATTGAGACCGGCACGGATCGAACATCGGAACCCGCACTCGTCGAGCTCGCAAAGCAGAGCAAGATCGAACTGATACCAACCCCGGAAGGCAACCGCGTTTTGCTGGATGGGCGCGACGTCTCGACGCGAATTCGCGACCGTGATGTCACCGATGCCGCTTCCGTGGTTTCGGTTCAGCCCAAGGTCCGCGAATTGATGGTCCAACTACAGCGGGAGATGGGCTCGCGGGGCGGGATCATTATGGAAGGTCGTGATATCGGTACGGTCGTATTTCCTCATGCGGACGTAAAGATATTCCTCGATGCCGACCAGAGCATCCGGGCCGAGCGTCGCATTGCGCAAGTGAACGCGAACAATCCCGAGCAGGCCGCGAAACTCATTCGCGACATGCAGGAGCGGGATCGTCGCGATTCCACCCGTGCGGCATCTCCGCTGGTGGCCGCAGTTGACGCCGTTCATGTTGACACTTCGAAGCTGAATGTCGAAGAAGTGATTGCCGAGATTGAGACGATTGTCTCGGCGCGATTGAATGCGTCCAAAACAACGGATTCCCGGTTGAGTCCACCCGCTATGAATTCCAGGTAGGGTCGTTTCTGTTGTCGATACCTGCGCCGCTCGTTCGACGTCTGCATAGAGGAGAGAATTCAGATGCCCAAAATCACACCGTTCTTATGGTTCGACAACCAGGCCGAAGAGGCCGCGAAGTTCTACACCTCCATCTTCGAGAATTCGAAGATCAACAAGGTTACGCGGTATGAGGACGCCGGACCCAGCAGGAATGCGAAAGTTCAAGTGGTGGAATTTGAACTTGATGGCAAGCCGTTTATTGCCTTGAATGGCGGCCCACAGCAGTTCCATTTCAATGAATCGATCTCGTTCTCGGTCGAGTGCAGAGGCCAGAAAGAAGTCGACGAGTACTGGAGCAGGCTGTCGGCGGGCGGTGAAGAGGGTCCGTGTGGGTGGCTGAAGGACAAGTACGGGCTTTCCTGGCAAATCACACCGGTCGAACTCATTCAACTCCTGAGTGATCCGGACAGGGCTAAGGCGAATCGGGCGATGGGAGCAATGCTGAAAATGAAGAAGATCGATTTGGCAGAGCTAAAGAGGGCGGCGGAAGGACAGTAGAGTAAGTGATTCACTTGACCGGAAGTTCTTCGACAGTTCCGAATCCCCGGCTAGTACCAAAGTCTTCCGAGATTGATTGGGTTATTTGGAAGAAAACAATTTTCGGGTACCCACTGAGTTGCAGCGACTTTAGCAGGGTTGCTGCATCTTAAATGAGCAGGTCATCTCGGCTCAAAAATCGACCGGCAGTGCTAAAATTTAAGGTTGCCAACCGGGTCCGCATCTCAGTGGACCATTAAAAGGACGCATTTATGGCTACTGTGGAAGCTCCAGCTCGTGAGCTGATTGAACTCACTCCGTTTAAGAATGAACCCCTAACCGACTTCAGCAAAGAAGAGAATGCGCGCAAGATGCGGGCGGCGATCGACAAGGTTCGGTCGCAACTCGGCCGCGAGTACGATCTGGTGATCGGCGGTCGCCGGCTGAAGACCAACGACAAGATCAAATCCATTAATCCTGCCAAGCCCAGCGAGATTGTCGGTATGTTCCAGAAGGCCGGTGTAGAGCATGTAGAACCGGCGATGCAGGCGGCGGTGAAGGCGTACGAGACGTGGAAGAACGTCCCGGTGGAAGATCGCGTTCAACTGCTGCTCAGAGCGGGCAAGATTATTCGCGACCGCAAGTTCGAATTTTGCGCGTGGCTGGTTTTTGAAGTTTCAAAGAACTGGGCAGAGGCTGATGCAGATGTCGCTGAACTGATTGATTTCTGCGAATTTTATGCGCGGCAGGCGATCCAGCTCTCGAAGTCGGATGCGCCGGTGCAGTTGAAGGGCGAGCGCGATTATCTCTGGTACATTCCGCTCGGAGTGGGCATTGTCATTCCGCCGTGGAACTTCCCGGCGGCCATTATGGGTGGCATGACCTTGGCGTCGATCGTTGCCGGCAATACCGTGGTATTGAAACCGTCTTCGGATTCCCCAACTATTGCGGCGAAGTTCTTTGAGGTGCTGGAACAGGCTGGGCTGCCGGACGGGGTGGTGAACTTCTGCCCCGGTGGGGGCGGAAGCTTTGGCGACGCGCTGGTGTTGCACCCGAAGACGCGTTTCATCGCGTTTACGGGGTCGCGCGAAGTCGGGCTGCACATCAACAAGAGCGCGGCGGAGCAGCAAAAGGGGCAGATCTGGATTAAGCGCGTAGTGCTCGAGATGGGTGGTAAAGACGCGATCATCGTCGATGCTGATGCCGATTTCGACTCGGCCGTAGAGGGCGTTGCACAGGCAGCGTTCGGGTTCCAGGGACAGAAGTGCTCGGCATGCTCACGCGCAATCATCGATGAGAGAATCTACGACAAGTTCCTCGAGGCGCTCAGAGCACGCGTGCAGAAGATTACGATTGGCGATCCGACGACGAATCCGAACATGGCGGCGGTCATCAACAAGGGCTCCATGGACTCAATCCTGCGGTATATCCAGAAAGCCCAGGAAGAGGGTGGACGGGTGATTACTGGTGGCGGAAAGGCCGAGGGATTTGGGGACGGGTATTTCGTGCAGCCCACGGTTATCGCCGATGTGAAGCCGACGGACACCATCGCGCAGGAAGAAATCTTCGGACCGGTGCTGGCAGTACTCAAGTCGAAGAATTTCGACGAAGCACTGGAGATTGCGAATGGCACGGAATTCGGATTGACGGGTGCTGCCTATACCTCCAGCCCGGACAAGATTGAGCGGGCGATGCGCGATTTCCATGTTGGTAATCTGTACATCAACCGCAAGTGTACGGGTGCCATCGTCGGCGCGCATCCGTTCGGCGGCTTCAACATGTCCGGCACGGATTCCAAGGCCGGTGGGCCCGACTATCTCTTGCTGTTCACGCAGGCGAAATCGATTGGGAAGAAGCTGTAAGGACGGTCAACAGTCAGAAGTCGAAAGTTAAAGCCAAGGGAGCCACGGCTTTAGCTTTCGACCTTTTAGTTTTCGACACTACTTTCTTCTGCTTACCCGCATCTAAATGAGAAAAAGCGACTAAGCGGTTTGACAATGGGCGGGGCGCGAAGCAATATTGATGCCAACGACGCTAGGGCACCTGCCCCGAGGTGAGCCTCTCTTATGGCCCGGATCCTGTGCATTGATGACGAACCGCACGTGGTGAAGCTGAAGTGTGCGATTCTGGAAGCAGCAGGGCACACCGTAACGGCGGCGACCTCGGCTCATGAAGCCATCGAGAAACTTAAGGCGAATCAATACGATGCCGTGGTGACGGATTGGCGTTTGGGGGATGCCAATGGAAGAACCGTCGTCCAGGCGGCAAAGTTACACTCCAGCGTTCCCGTCGTTGTGGTCTCAGGGTATGTAGCTGAAGCCTTCCAGGCGGCAGAACCGCTGGCCGACCTATACCTCGAAAAGCCGGTAAATCCGGAAGAACTTGTCACGATCGTAAACGAGTTGCTGAAGACCTCGGATCGTCCCGCAAGTCGCTAGCCCAAGCATCCCGCTCTTTCTGCGCCACCATCTCAACCTAGAGTTGGTGCTTTGTGGCGCACGCGCCTGGCGTGTATCAGGCGTGGCGCTAGAGCTACAGGGGCTCCGGGGATGGTTTTACTTGGCGATCATCGTTTCCTACTAGACTCGATTACTACGCTTATCTCCAAACCGGCTTTCACATGGCTCTACGGCAGTTCGGCACTTGCCATGGGCTCGATCCAATTAATTGAGCGCCGGCATCGGGCACTTCCACTGCATCCGGCACGACAAATCGAAATATCGACCTTAATTGAGAGTATGCCCGAGGCCGTCTTCGTCGTGGACTCCAAGGGACGAGTTATCGAAGCGAACCAGGGAGCGGAGCGTCTCCTGGGAGTGCCGAAGTCGCGCCTGCTTGCGATGAACGACGTCGAACTCGCGAAATTTGTCTCGGAGTACAGCGTCGGCGTTTCGCAACCACCGCAATGGGCAGCGACGAGAGCCCTGCGTGGTGAGAGCGTTCACGAACGCAAGACGTTGAAAACTGCCAAAGGAGCGACGGAAGTTTCGGTCAGGGCGCAGCCGATTCGCGAGCAGGACGACAAGATTGTCGGAGCACTGGTGATCGTCCAGGACATCACCGAATTGACGCAACTGCAAGAGCACATGGCTGATGCCGAACGCCACGATGCGTTGGGGCGAATGGCAGCGAGCCTGGCGCACGACTTCAACAACGTGCTCGATACGATCTCGAAGGCTGCCACGGTGCTCGAGGTGATGCCGGACCGTTCTGCCGAAGACCGAGCGGTTTTGATTCGGATGATTCTGAATGCGGTGAAACGCGGCTCCGAAATCGTGAACAACGTGCGCCAGTTCCTCATCGGCGGCGAATTACCAACGGACCGGATCGACCTGAACACGGTGCTCGAAGAAGCGATCCAGTTGACCCGCCCAACGTGGGAAGCGCAGAAGAACGTCTCAATCATCCGAATGTTTCATCCGGTGCCACGAGTTCGCGCCAACGCCGCGGAGATGCGGCGGATTTTTACCAATCTGATACTGAATGCGATTGATGCGATGCCGAGTGGCGGTACGTTGATTGTCGGTTGTGAACAGAAGTGCGGCAAGGTCCACGCGTTCGTGGAGGATACCGGTGTGGGGATCTCGGCGGAAACGCGCTCTCACATCTTCGAGCCGTATTACACGACCAAGAACAAAGGCACTGGGCTAGGTCTGTCCAGTGCCTTAAAGATGATCCGTCAACAACGCGGCAATATCACGTTCAACAGCAAACCCGGAGCAGGCACCCGGTTTACGGTGGAACTGCCATCTACCACACCGGAACCGGAGCGAGCGGCGTGACCTACGAAGTGGCTGCGGCTGTGGCTGCTGCCGCTTCTGCCAGAATCCGGTGGTGGATAGTGAATAGCGCCAGTTCCAACCGGTCGGAGACGCCAATCTTGTCGTAAACGTTGCGCAGGTAATTCTTGATGACCTGTTCTGTCGTTCCCAACTGAGTGGCGATTTCCTTGTTCTTATAGCCCTGCACAATCAGAGCGATGATGCGCAGCTCTTTGGGCGTGAGACGGTCACGCACGCGAGCACCTACAAAATCTTCGTGCTCAGGCGCCGGGGCCGGGCCCTTGGCGTCTTGTACGAAGCGGTCGCCGCGCGAAACCCGGCGAACGCACTCAATGAGCGATTCGCTGCCAATGCTGCGATAAACGACGCCTTCGCAGCCCGCCTTGAGATAGCGCTCGGAGTTTTCACCATTTTCCGCCACAACCACCAGGCGCGACTGCGACTGCTGTGCGACCTTGGAAACATTTTCCAAGTTTGGCAGGAAACTGCTGGCAAAGATCGCCACAGAGGCGCGGAACTTCTCCAGGGCCATCAGGAACTGTTCGAGAGACTGAGCCTGGGCTACGATACGGACGTCGTCCTCAACAGCGAGCACTTTGGCGATACCCGCACGGAAGATAGCTTGATTGTCCGCCAGAATGACCTTGAGCATTATTTGGTCCTCGGCTTATGTTTGCGAGCCTTGATCTTGGGTCTAACCTTCGTGGAACGTTTAGGCCGTGTTTTCGAGCGTATCTTCGGCCGGACGAATTCGTATGAGTCGATCACGCAAGCCACGCCGGTTTGCGTGCCGTTTTTGGGTGTGTCGGTCCGAATAACACGAGCGAGACAACGGAGAGTGACATCCGACTTCGATCCGATCGTCTTACTCGGAATCGTCATCTCGCATTCAATGATGGAGCCGATTTCCGGTGGGGTATCAAGCCAGAAATAGGCGCCGGAGGAGCTTATGTTCTCGGTCGTGCCGACATGTTCCGCCGACGCAGGGCTATCGCCGACCCGGACCGGAATGTGAACCGGGAAACGGCGACCTGTTCGAGCATCCATACAGGGCTACTCCTTAACGGGAGTGACTCCCAATTGGCAGCCATTTTGGGGAATAAATTCAAGCCGCGCTTCGCGTTATATCACGAAAGTAGCTGAAATCGATAGCACGGAACGCACCCGGTACATCGAAAACAAACGGGGATGAAGGATTCGCCTTAGGAGAATTTGAGGGCAGAATGGTCGCAAGGGGGACGTAGAAGGCCGGGGGTCACGCGGCCTTCTACCCTGCAGTTTCGATGCTGTTCAGGCTGTAAACACCCCGCCGAAGGTCCAGCCGAAGACGAGTCCTACAATAGCTGCTCCCGCAGCGGCCTCAGTCAAGTGCCGGCGTGTCCAGTCTTCCGCATTACGCCGAACGTCGAGCTTGTCCTTCATGGTGAGCCGCAACTCGGCAACGGAGTCGTGCAGCCGGCGTCGCTCGTCTGCGGCGCGTTGTTCCAGGATTTCAGTTGGTAAACCGCTGGTCATAATTGTGTCCTCGCTTCCGTTTTCAGCCAGACCTGATCTTGTTTGAGGATACGCATCGTCTTTTCGGGCGCAAATCCCCCTGCTTTAACAGTGTTCCAGCCATAGAAGAACAGCAGTCCGCCGGCGAGTCCGTAAACGATCATCACAATACCGAAGGACACCGCGAAACCCCAAGGCTGGCCGGAGAATGCGAGCGCAATGGCGACTACCAGACCTGCGGTGAACAGCAGATACGCCGTCCCGAGCAGGACAAGTCCGATAATCATGGCCGGCAGGCCGACTTTCCAGGCGCCGATCTTCTCGTTGATCTCGTTGCGCAGCATCTGTATGCGCGTGGTTGCGAAGTCCTTAAGGTCTTCTCGGAATTCGTGCATGACCTCGGCCACGGAACGGCCGTTATTCATAGTTCCGTTAGTCACGATTTGACCTCCATAGCCTTAGAATTAACCCGGCAATCATCGCTATCCCGCCGATGGCGAGAACAAATTGAGCAGGGCGCTGTTCCGAAAACTCATGCACCCGGGTGCGGACTGTCCGGACTCGCCGCTGGGCTGCACTGGTCCACTGCTGTGCGCGCAGCCGAGTTTGGCGCGTCACTTCGTCAGCACGGTCGCGAACCGAATCCGACAGATCCTCGAACGAAGAGCTCGTGTCCGACGAGTGTTTCTTCACCAGTTTGATGCCGGAGTGAACTGTGTTCCGAATCGCGCCAATCGCGCTTCCGACTGTGCTGCCAACACTCTCGGCTGCGTTCACCAAGGGGCGTTCTTGTTCCCGCTTCATGCGGCGAGCTTCGAGTTCGTCGGCGAGAGGTGAAGTTCCGGGCAGAGTGCCAGGCGGTTCGACTTCGCAACTCGGTTCCAGCGGTTTCCGTAATGGATCTGCCATAAAGACCTCCGGCGCTTCAGGGGCAAACACTGATTAGGATGTGAAATTTCAGGGGGATGTTGACAGCGAAGGTGTGCAGAATGGAGCACAGCAGAATTGCCGAAGAGAGAAGCGTGATCGCTGAGAGAGTACCTACTCAGTGCAGATCAAAACTGAGAAGGTACTCTCGCTTTGCCGGGTGCTAGAAAGCCGATCCCCCGCCACCGCCGAAGCCTCCGCCGGAGAAGCCTCCGCCGGAGAATCCGCCACCACCTCCGCCCCAACCGGATCCGGTCGAGCTGGCGCGGGGAGCAGCAGCGAAAGCCTCATAGGTGGAACTCGTGAGCGAATTCATGTTGCTGGTGAAGAAGATGGGGTTGAAGTAGCCGCCCGGGTATCCATACGGCCCGGTGTACCAGGTGGGTGGGTTCTGGACGATGCCCTGGAAAGCATGGGCCCAGTGCTTCTCTACTCCGAGTGCCATTGCATAGGGCAGGAACTTCTCGAAGGTGTCGGGCGGCATTGTCCGCAGGCGGTCGCCCTCAACGCGATTCATGAACTCACGGAAGCCCTGGATTTCCACAACTGTACGCACACCACGCAGAGTTTTGGCGGTCATGAGTCTGCCGATGATGACCACGATGGCCAACGCGAGAATGATGGAAACGATTGCCACCAAGGGAGCCAGAAAGAACTGTGCCTGGCCGGTCACCTGCAGCAGCACAAAAGGCGCCGCGATAATCAGCACCGCCAGGAAGCGGTACGCGTTCGCCGAATCGGGATCGACCATGTACATGCCCTTCTGCTTGAGTTCGATGAGGATGCTCTTCTTCACTCCCGGTAACGCAAGGTAGAACCGGTTCTTCAGGTCGGAAAGGTGGATGACGTCCGTTCCGGAGAACATATTGTCCAGCATGGATTGCTCATGGGCACGCAAGTCCTTCCATTCGTTGCGCGGCTTGAGGAGCCGGAAAATGTAGTCTGTGTTCTTGAACAAGAGAACCTTTTCTTGTTTCTCCTCGATGTGGATATAGCCACGGACAGCGAGATCGACGATGGTGGAGGTAACGTCGCGCGGATCGACGGAATCATCGATGAGCGAACCGACTTCAGCCGGCGACATGTCCTTGGGCGGATCATACATGGGCGCGACCGAAAGGCCTGACTGCGGATCGCGACCCTTGTACCACCACATCGTGAACATCACGAGAAAAGCAAAAACCGGCAGTAGAACGATGCTGTTGCTGCGAATAAACCAGCCAGCTCGAGTGAACGCGCTGGGCTCGTCGAGAATGCCCTTGGGAATGTAAACGTCGATGGTCAGGCCTTCGCGCATCGAAAGAGGGTTTGTTGTCTCGAAACTTACCTGGTTGCGGTTAACCTGGGCGGTCGCTTCCTTTGCGTGCGAACCGTAGAACCCGGTGAACGCCTGCGCGCGAAGCTGTCCGCCAGCCTTGTCGGGGAACAAGACGAAGGCCGACGCATGATCGATCGGCACCCCCCAATCGTTGCCGGTTACGTTCCAGTAGAGTTCATCGTAATCGTTGAAGAAGCGGACGCCATTCAGCACTTCGTACTGGATGTCGACCTCGCCCGAGGTATCGACGGCGCCGGGTATATAGATCTTGAGATCGCGGTAGGCACCGTGGATGGAGCTGTCGTATTTCAGCGGGTGACCGCTCCCATCAGTAACCGACCGTACATTCAGAAAGAGGGTGTAGTTGGTGCCGTGCGGGCCGGGATACTGGATGGGCAGCGTGCGATGGATGCCGTGCCACTCACCGATGAACACGAGCGAAATGTGCTCGGTGACCAACATCGTCCCATTCTTCATCACCGCGATGTTGGTGTCGAAGTTCGAGACGCGCCAGCTGTGCTGAGCGGAAGCAGGCAGCGCAGCGAAGACCAGGAGAAAGAAGAGGGCGCACACAATGGCGCGCCCCCGCAAAGTGGAGTTTTTCCGCATATCTAGAACTTCACCGCCGGCACATTGCGATCAGTCGGTTCGCTGATCTCGAAAAACTGTTTCTGCTGGAAGTTGAACATCCCCGCGATGATGTTCGTCGGGAACGATTGGATTTTCGTATTCAGATCGCGGACCACGGCATTGTAGTACCGGCGCGAGTTCTGAATCGCATCTTCCAGTTGGCTGAGCGAATTTTGCAGGGACTGGAACTGCGTCGAAGCCTGCAACTGCGGGTAGGCTTCCGCAACCGCCAGCAACCCGCGGAGAGCCTGGGTCAGCATGCCCTCGGCCTGGCCACGTTGTTCTGGTGTGGTGGCGGCCATAGCGGCAGAACGGAACTTGGCTACGTTTTCGAAAGTTCCTTTTTCGTGCGCCGCATAACCCTTCACTGTTTCCACCAGGTTGGGAATGAGGTCATGACGTCGCTTGAGCTGGACATCGATGTCCGACCACGCGGAATCTGCGCGTACCCGGAGCTGCACCAGGCCGTTGTACATCCCGGCTACGATGAGCACGAGCACAACGACGACTACCAAAAGGCCAATTAACATTGCGCCTCCTCTCCCAGATATACGGACGAAGCTGTCAGGGAGTTGCGCAAAGTATCCCAGAAGAGAGAACCGGTGGCAATGCGAAGAAAGATAACCACTGAGGGCGCCAAGGCGCACTAAGGTAAGGTCCTATGCTTCGTGTTCCTTAGTGTCCTGGTGGTTCGCATTGCAGTCAGCTATATAGCTCGGTGAGAAGCGCGTACCCCCGCCGTAGATGCGGGATAACAATGGTTCCCCCGACGACCAGGGCTACGTTTAGCGCTTCTTCCTGTTCGGCCCGGGAGGCGCCCAGCCGCCAGCACTGGATGATGTGATAGCTGATGCAGTCGTCGCAGCGCAGCCCGGCGGAGACGACGAGCCCCATCAATTCCTTGTACTTGGCCGGAATGGCACCTTCTAGATAGGTGTTGTGGTCGATGTTGTAGACGCGCTTGACGAGGTAGTTGTCGGCGGCGTCAACGTTGGCATTGAGCCGCTTGCGGGTGGCAACAAACTCACGCGCGATGGCGCTCTTCCGGGCGGCGTCTTCTTCGGAATAGAGGTAAGCGGGTTCCTGGCGGTCGGTTGGCATCAGAATTACTCAGCAATCGGTCATCGGTTTATTGTGCTGGAACGGTCTTCTTCTCCCGCATTTTGCAGACGAGCACGGTCACGATCGCCAGAAGCGTGATAAACGAGATCGTTCCCAGCGACATCACGCAGTAGATACACCACACCCCCAGAATGCTTGCCTCAATGTGCGTGAGGTAGAGAGAGAAGCCAAGCCCGATCAGCGCCGCTGCCAGCAGCAATCCGTACCGGCGGATAGCCCCGAGTACTCCCAGCAGCAGATAGCCCGCAATCCCTATCACCGCGACCGGAACCTTGCCGATCATCGCGAACGGGCTCTTGTTGACAATGCCGCAATCCCACTTGTCATTGATGCTGCACGGCGAAACTCCTTCGCGATAGTGCTCGCGCAGTGCGAGCGACGACACGACGATCCCAAAAACAGCGAGAAGTATGAAGACGTAGCGCATGGCGGAATTGTAACGGGATCTCTGTCGCAAAGCGAGATGGAAGGCGCTTTGGTGCGGGTGCACCTTGGTATTATCGGTTCGCATGGAGCCCCCACACACAACCCGTCTGGCAACCCCCGACGACGCGCCGGTGCTGGCCGAGATGCGGCGGCGAATGTTTCTTTCAATGGGGAAGCCAGATGACCAGCGCATGCAGCGCGTGGTCGAGGCGTTCACCGTGTGGGTTGCCGATGCCATTCGGCGCGGAATTTACATCGGCTGGGTGGTCGAGACCGCAGCTCACGTCCCGGTCGCGAACGCAGGAATGTTGCTGATGGAGTGGCCGCCGAACCTGCGTGATCTTGGGCCTGTCCGTGGCTACATTTTGAATGTCTGGACCGAACCAGAGCATCGGCGGAAGGGGATCGCGCGTGGGCTGATGGAGACCGTCATGGCAGAGGCCCGCCGAAGGGAAATTCGAGTGATGACGCTGCACGCGTCGGATGAAGGGAAGCAAGTTTATGAAAAGCTGGGTTTTCGCCGAACTCGGGAGATGATGTTTGTGGAGCCGGATTGATCCTCGGCAGTTTACCGCAGAAGCAGAGCAGGGCATCGCAAACGCGATGCCCTCTGTTTTTGCGGCCCCGCCGGGAGTTTACCAGTACGTCAGCTTGATTTTGTCCAGCCAGGTTGAGTAATCCGTCTCGAGATAGTTCCCGTCCATTTGGAACGCCGTCGAGAGGGAACTGGCGCTGGTTGAGCGCGTAGCGTAGCTCTTGCTGATGTAATGCTTCGCACCGTCAAGTGTCACGGCGATGAAGTGCGTGCGGTTGTCGGTGCTGCGATAGAACTCGAGGATGAGGTGGTGCCACTTGTAAGCGGTCGGCGCATAGCATGCGATCCCGGTTGGAATGAACTTTTGGTAAATGTCATCCCACACATCCCATTGTTTAGATTTCCGGATGTCGCATTGCGTCCCGAAGATGAAGTGGTGTCCGTTGGCCGACTGGTTCACGTCAAACTCGAGCGCCTGGGGCGCCGACGAGTTCTTCAAATAGAAGTACAAATCGTAGATGAAATGATGCGCACCTGATTGGGCGGTCAGGTGTTTCCACCATAGTGCCTGCGAGTAGGGTGTCGAGCCGCCAAGCCAGAACCGGGCGGACTTGCCGTCCATCGAGGGGCTGGAGATGAACTGCGTCATGCTGTAGGGAGCACTTGGGCCGGAGCCGCCCGATCCCGCGCAGGAATCGCAGCTCTCCCATCCTGTCATCTGGTCGATATTCCAATAGGTGTTTGTGCTGGTCGAGGACGATGTTGTCGAAACATTGATGTACAGCTGTTTCTTGTAAACGTAGCCCTTCGAGTCCCATGCCTGGAATACGACATTATGTTTGCCGCCTGAAAGGCTTAAGGATGTGCTCATGCTGCTGGAAGAGGTGCGGTATTTTTCTGTGTTGTCAATGTAGAGCTTGAATTCAGTGATGGACACGCCGTATGCGGATTTTGCGTAGGCAGAGAATTTTGTGGGAGAGGAAACGGTTGAGGTTGATGGGGAGGAAACGCTGATCTGCGCAAAACCGAAGGCAGAAAAGACACAGAGCAGGCAAAGCAATTCTAGATGTCGCAAGTTACATACTCCGGGGGACAGGTATGCCCTTGTTTTTTTGTTCCGGGGGAATTTACAGGAAATTCAGCTCTGGATATATAGGTCGAATCCTGTAATCCGTTGTAAAAAAGTGCGCAACGCAGGATCGGTAAAGCAGCCGTAGCTTACCGCGGCATGACTAAACCGCGGCAGAAAAGACGTTCCGCCGTGCATCCAACACATCGTGTCGAACGGATCAGGGAAGTTAGTTATTCCAATCTTGTTGTTACTCGCAACGTTTGCAACTGGACAAAACACTCCAGCAGTAAAACAGGAACGCGTGCTCCGAATAGGAGTGCATTCGGACGTGCGTTTCATCCTTACCGATCCCGACGGGCGAAGCGCCGGATTCGACCGGTTTGGGCTCGAAACCAGCCAGATTCCACGCTCCATCCCGAGCGAGAATTGTTCGACCGCAAAAAACTCGGCGCAGCCGGGAAAGCCATGTTTCCGGCAAATTGAGGTCGAGAATCCAGTCCCGGGCGAGTACAGGCTGGCCATTGTGGCAGCCCAGGGTGGGAACTACGGTATCTACTGGTCGGATCAAACTGGCGGGCATCTCGAGGGTCGCCGTTATTCGGACCTGCCGATCAGCACTGGCGAACTACAGGTCTATGACTTTGAGTGTGCCCCAGACCCGGCGGCAGACAGCTTGCGCGGCAATTTCACCGGCTCGCAGGCCTCAGGAGCCGCGGATGATTTGCTGACCTGGGGGCGACCGAGTTCCGCCTCTCCGCGGTTGCCGCCGCGAACCAAAGATTACGAACCGATCATTGTTTACGGGCCGACCGTACACCCGTCAACATTCCGAGCCCAACTGAATAACTCGGATGTCACCAAACTTTTCCATCCCGAGCCTGGAACAGCCGAGGCCGTACGTTTGCCGTTGCGTCCCGGTAGCAATCTTCTCAAGGTGATGGTGAGCGGCAGGGTCGGCTCGCAAACGGCCGTCGATACGGATACGTTCGATTTCAAAGTTCCGTAGCTGCAGGGTTGAGGACGCAGCGCAATCCGACCGGAGCACTCGATTCACCAGCAACGTGGCGTCTCGTTGTCCGCATCGGACAAAGCGGGACAAAGTAATGAAGCGATCAGAACAGCAAAAACTCACACGTATTCAACGATGGATCGATTCTTTCTGCGGCCTCTACAGCCGGGTGGCGTCCCGGCTGAAGGTCGACCGTTCGTACGTAAGCCGTGTTGCTCGTGGAGAGCGATCCTCGCCGGAAGTAAGCCGCGCGTTAATATCGGAGTTCGAACGCGTTCAACGGGACGTTCGGGAGTAAGTGAGACCTGCGCATTGATCCGGTAAGATGACCAGATGACCGGTCTGCGCATGGACATCTGGCTATGGGCTGCGCGATTTTTCAAAACGAGGGCGCTGGCGAAGCGGGCGTGCGAACTCGGCCGCGTATTCTCGAATGGGCACGAGGCCAAGCCCGCGCGCGAGGTCCGTGTGGGCGACCGGTTGCGCGTGACAACCGAGAGCGGAGAGTTTGAACTGGATGTTCTGCAACTCAGCGAAATCCGCGGTCCCGCGGCAATTGCACAGCGGCTCTACAAGGAAACCGAAGCGGGACACGAAGCTCGGTTGAAAGCAGCCGAGTTGCGTAGGGCGAATGCGGAATTCGCGCCATCGCCGGAACGCCGGCCGACGAAGAAAGAACGCCGGAAAATCATCCAGTTTCGGGGCAGAGACTGAACCGCCACCTTACGACATATACCATCCGCCATTCACGGAGATCATTTGTCCAGTGATGTAGCCGTTGCTCGCGAGCATCACTGCAATCGAGGCGACGTCATCGACCGTGCCGAAGTGCCCCATGGGAATCAGGTCGGGTTTTGCGTTCAGGTTGCTGGTCACCATGTCGGTTTCGATCAGGGCCGGTGCAATGGCATTCACGGTGATCCCGTCGCGCACGTACGCCTTCGCGCAGGAGTGGGTCAGGCCGATAATTCCGGCCTTCGACGCCGCGTAATGGGGCCCCACGGCACCGCCGGTCTGCGCGGCGACCGATGAGAGATTGATAATCCGGCCCCACTTTCGGCTGCGCATGCCACCGATTACAGCTTGTGTCACGAGGAATACAGATTTCAGGTTGACGGTGAGGATGAGATCCCATTCCGCCTCGGTGATCTCTTCCAATTTGCGCGGAATGGCGATTCCGGCGTTGTTCACGAGGATGTCGATGGGGCCGAGATTTGCCTCAACTGCGGCAACCATGCGGTTCACGTCTTCTGTGCGAGATACGTCCGCCTGGATGGCAAGTGCCTTCCGCCCCAAACTCTTGATTTCGGCGCAGACGGCTTTCGCGGCATCGGCGCGCTCGCGATAGTTCACGGCGACGTGAACGCCGGCGCGGGTCAGGGCAATAGCTATTCCTGCGCCGATACCACGGCTGGCTCCGGTGACGAGGGCTACACGGTTGTTGAGATCTTCCATCGTTTGATTGTACGAGGACGAAAGCGAAATCGAATCCGCCGATTGAAGCTAGGTCTCACGCACGTCCTGCGAAAGGTGTCGATAGACAAGAAAGAATATAAGTATCGAAATGGCCGCAGCAGCCATCAGCACCATCCATCCCATGTGGTGAAAGAATGAGATGGGATCCCACCCAACCGTCGTTCCAGGTTCGGCGTGGGCTGACGCGGGAATGATGAGGGCGCCGGGTATCAGCACAAGCGTCGCCAGGAAAGTGGCCATGGCTGCGATCAAAGCTGCGACTACTTTCATAATGCTGCCCTCGCAAGCCTCACCGCTTTCTCCAGCAGAGCATTTGCATTTAGCTTGCGACAGCATGCCTCGAAGTCTCTGCCCGGCCCCTTCCACCGAACCTCGTCAATGGAATCGAATACGGGCACGTCGAATCGCAATGTCGCCAATGTACGAAAGAGCAGTGCGTCGTCCCAGTTGCTGAGCAGTGTTTCCGAAAGCGGTCGGGCTTTGCGGATCACCGGATTCCACTTCTGCCAGTCTTTAGGGACATCTTCCAGGTGAGGGTAGTGTGAAAAAACTGCTCCCGCGGCCTTTTCGCCCCAGCCGCGCAGGCCGGGGTAGCCGTCGGCGGTGTCACCGACAACTGCCAAATAGTCGGGGATAGATGCGGGTTTCACCCCGAACTTTTCGAGGACACCCGCTTCATCACGCAGGATATTGCGGCGACGATCAAGTTGGACGATGCGCGTTCCGGAGACACACTGGGCGAGATCTTTGTCGGGTGTGCAGATGAGAACCTGTTCCACGCGTGGATCCTGTGCTGCTTTAACGGCGGCAGCGGCCAGAGCGTCGTCGGCTTCGAAGTAAGTTTCCGGCCAGACCCTTACCCCCATGGCGGTCAGCATCTCCTCGACAATCGGAAATTGTGAGAGCAGTTCTTCCGGGACGCCCTCGCTGGTCTTGTATCCGTCATAGAGTTCGTTGCGGAAGGACTCGACCACATGATCCGTCGCGACGCCAATATGGGTGGCACCGCTCTCGATGAGCGACAGCACCGAGGTGAGCACGCCGCGGGTGGCGGCAATCTCTTGGCCCCTAACGTCAGTACTTGAGGGGAGGGCGAAGTAATGCCGAAAGAGTTCGTAGGTCCCGTCGATGAGAAAAACCTTCATGTATGTTACAGTCCAGTGCCGCGACGATCTTATCCGAATTGAATGCTCTCCGGCACGGAGGATGCTTCAGAGTGAAGGCTTGGCTCCGTTTGACTTTGGTGACTCTCACCGTCGGTGGCGGATTCCTGGGGTTTGTTCTTATATTGCCTTTCTTTGAGTCTGGTCCAAGCGTGCTGCATGTCGCGGAAGCATCGTTTTTCTCTTGCTTTACGCATACGTGACGGTCAGTGGTTTGATATTCGTGGATGATCCAGCTTGCACTGGCCCTCTGATCGGTGCATTGGCAGTACAAATTCCCTGGATCTCTTCCCCCCTACTGCTCTATCGCTTTACTGCCGGACTTACGCTCATGATCGGCATGGGTGCTCCTCAATCGAACAGTGGTGGAATGTATTTTGGTTACGAGATGTTCCTTGGAAGTCGCTTCACTGTCAGTTTTAGCAAGAGCTCTCCCTGGGGGTTTGGCCTGAATCTGGTCCCACTCGTGTTGCTAGTGGCATTGTTGAAATCGATGAGGGCGTCTAAATCCAGCAGCCGCTGGCGACTGCTCCGGAAGACGGCGCTGCTTCTTTGAACTGATTTCCAGCTTTCTTCTGCTATCCGAATGCGATTCAAGCGGTTACGCAGAGTCCTCTGTCAGGCGTCTATTTTTCTTTTTGGCTGTCGATTCGCGCCCCCGTCGTTCGACGTCCTAATGAAAGCCGAGCGAGGTCAGGCTGAAAATAGAGATCAAATCTGCGAACCAAGGAGAGAGAAGATGCGAGTCATGGTGATGGTGAAGGCGAGCAAGGAATCGGAGGCAGGGATTTTGCCTGACGCGAAGATTCTGACCGAGATGGGCAAATTCAACGAGCAACTATTGAAGGCCGGGGTGTTGTTGGCGATGGAGGGGCTGCAGGCATCGTCGAAAGGCAAGCGGGTACGGTTTGAGGGTCCGAAGCGGACAGTCCTCGACGGGCCGTTCGCGGAGGCCAAGGAACTGGTCGCCGGCTTCTGGCTGTGGCAGGTACGCTCCATGGAAGAAGCGGTGGAGTGGCTGAAGAAAGCTCCATTCGATGGCGGAGCAGAAGTGGAAATTCGCCGGGTCTTCGAAACCGAAGAATTCGCAAAAAACCTGCCACCGGAAGAAGTCGAACGGAAACACCGGATACGGCAAGAAGTAAGAAAGAACTACGAGTCCCGATAACGAAGAACATCTTAGATTCGATAGGAGAGTAGTCATGCGGTTCCTGAGTATCTACAAACATGTGGAAAGCAATACTCCGCCCACGGCGGAGGAGATGGCAACCATGGGCAAACTGGCAGAGCAGGGATTCCGTGAGGGCTGGCTGATCGCCACCGAGGGGTGTCTGCCGAGCGCACTGGGCGCACGCGTTCGTCGCACGAATGGAAAGATTACTGCGACCGACGGACCGTTCACCGAGGCGAGGGAACTGGTAGGTGGCTTCGCCATTCTGAAAGCTAACTCACGCGAGGAGGCGATCGAGTTGACGAAACACTTCCTGAGCCTTGCCGGAGACGGCGAATGCGAGATTCGACAACTCCATGAAGCCGGTGAGTGCATGGAGCAGGCGAAAGAAGCGTTGGCATCCTGAGGGCGGACTACCCCACCCTAATAGCCGATTACCAGGGCTGAGGGTGGGGCATGATTTGCCATCGCCCCGCAAATTTGGTGTGATCAGTAGCAGATGACTACTGATGTCCATCGCGCGATTGATGCCGTCTGGAAGATGGAAGCTCCAAAACTGATCGCCGGACTGGCGCGCATGGTTCGCGACGTGGCGGTTGCTGAGGATCTGGCACAGGATGCCCTGGTGGCGGCGCTGCAACAATGGCCAAAGACGGGAATCCCGGATAATCCTGGCGCATGGCTGATGCAAGCCGGAAAGAATCGCGCGATCGATCTTTTTCGCCGCCAAACCCGCACAGAGCAAAAGCATGTAGAGATCGGCCGTGAGTTGGAAGAGCGGCAAGAGAGGGCTGCGCTCGAAATTGAGGCTGCGATGGATGACGACATCGGCGACGATATCCTGCGGCTTTTCTTCACCGCCTGCCATCCCGCGCTCTCCCCGGAGGCTCGAGTCGCGCTGACCTTGCGCATGCTAGGCGGCCTGACCACCGACGAAATTGCCCGCGCCTTCCTCGCGCCCGAAACCACGATTGCGCAACGCATTGTTCGAGCGAAGCGGACAATTTCCGAGAAGAAAATTCCATTTGAAGTTCCCCGCGGAAGGGATCTCGTCGAGCGGTTGGATTCGGTTCTTGAAGTGATTTACTTGATCTTCAACGAGGGCTATGCGGCGACCGCGGGTGACGACTGGATGCGACCTGCATTATGCGAAGAGGCGATGCGCATTGGGCGGCTGCTGGCCCAGTTGGAGCCGCGGGAGTCCGAAGTGCATGGTTTGGTTGCTCTCATGGAAATCCAGGCTTCAAGGGCGCGGGCACGCACCGGGCCAAACGGCGAGCCGATTTTGCTTGGAGACCAGAACCGCGCGCAATGGGATCAGCTTCTGATACGTCGCGGATTGTCTGCGCTGCAGCGAGCTGAAGACCTTGGCGGCCAGCGTGGTCCTTATGCGCTGCAGGCGGCGATTGCGGCTTGCCATGCACGAGCTCGCAGCGCCGACGAGACTGATTGGAAGCAAATCGCGAGTCTCTATGAAGACCTTGCACAAATTGTGCCCTCTCCGGTAATTGAGTTGAACCGCGCAGTCGCTGTAGGAATGGCATTCGGCCCGCAAGCGGGTCTGGACGTCGTCGATAAATTGGCGTCCGAGCCGGCGTTGCAGAAATATCATCTTCTGCCGGCCGTTCGCGGCGACTTCCTGGTGAAGCTGGGACGGATAGAGGAAGGCCGCGGTGAAATCGAACGCGCTGCGTCCCTCGCGCGCAACGAACGTGAAAGAACGATGCTGCTGGAGCGCGCGCAGAAGTACTCGCACCTGAATAGAGATCAACGCTGAGGCGCTGAGCTCGCTGCGGAACCGGTGGATCCTGGGTTCCTTTGTTTGGAAATCCGAGGATGAGCCTCACGGGGCGCGGGACATCTAAAGATTTGCCGTCCTCGCCTCGGCTGCTACACTGAAGAGTTTTCAGGACAATCGTGAACTCCGCTATGCAATCCTGGATTGAGCAGATACGTGCTGGAAATCCGCGTGCCCTGGCGCGCGCCATAACCGCCGTAGAGAATCGCGATGAGTGTTCGCACGATCTGCTGAAGGGTTTGTTCGAGCATAGTGGCCGTGCGCGTGTTCTGGGCGTTACGGGCTCGCCGGGGGCAGGTAAAAGCACGCTGGTAGACGCGCTGGCACGAGAGTACCGCAAGCAGGGTAAAACGGTTGGCATCGTCGCCGTCGATCCGACCAGTCCTTTCTCTGGTGGTGCTATTCTCGGTGACCGCATTCGCATGTCGTCGCATCATGCCGATCCGGGAATCTTCATTCGCAGCATGGCAACACGCGGTGCTCTGGGTGGCCTGTCGCATACGACTGCCGACATTGCAACTGTTCTTGATGCCAGCGGCCGCGACCTCGTGATGATCGAAACCGTGGGCGTCGGCCAGGACGAGATCGATATCGTGCGGCTTGCCGATGTCACCATGGTCATTCTCGTGCCCGGCATGGGTGACGATGTGCAGTCGATCAAAGCCGGCATCATGGAGATTGCAGACATTTTCGTGATCAACAAGGCCGACCGTGATGGAGCCGACCGGGTAGAGCGCGAGATCCGTGCCATGCAGTCGCTGGCGCACCCACGTAGCGACAACTGGACCCCTCCCGTGGTAAAGACAATTGCAAGCGATGGAACCGGCGTGCCGGAACTGGCGAAGGCGATCGATATATACGAGAAGTTTCTCGACAGCACTGAACTGGGCCGAAAGCGCCGGATGGAGAACTGGCGCAACCGGTTGATTGCCATGCTCCGCGACGAATTGCTGGAACGGGTGTTACGGCAGCAGCTGTCAGATGATGACGCGCAGCGCTATGCGGCCGATGTCGCCGAACACAAGCGCGATCCGTATACGCTGATCGACGAGATCATTGGGAAGTTCAACGGGAAATAGGAGGTGCAAGGCACAAGCTATAAGGTGCAAGAAACAGCGCCTTTTCTTGGACCTTGTGCCTTGGATCTTGCACCCTATGCTCATCTGCGCCATCGACACTTCGGGACGGGAAGGAAGCCTCGCGCTGGCGGAAGGCGACAAGTGCTCGTTCGAGGTGCTCCACCTTGCGCCAATCGCCGGCGGAACGTACTCCGCGCAGTTGATCCCCACTCTGTCACACGCTCTCGCGAAAACCGGCAAACGGAAGTCCGAAATCGGATTGCTGGTAGTCGCTTCGGGGCCGGGATCGTTCACCGGGCTGCGTGTCGGCATCAGTACCGTCAAGGCACTTTCCGATGTCATGCAAGTTCCGGTGGTTGCGATCAGCGTTCTGGAAGCAATTGCATTTACGGCTAAGAGGCAGGGCATTGTTTTTGCAGCGCTCGATGCACAGCGGAACGAGGTCTACGTTGGCGAATACGAAGGCGCGAATCCGAACTCAATCAAGAACCTCAATGAGGCGCTCACTCCCGTCCCCGATTTCCTCAAGTGGCTGAATGCACGACACCCGGTTCCAGTCACTTACACGCCGGATTTCACGGTTGAAGAAAGCATCCAGCGGGCAGGTCTACCTGCAGAACACATTTCCAGGCCCAAGGCCGATCTGTACGCGCAGTTCGGTTTGTGCAAGTACTTTGCGGGTGAGATAGTCTCGATCGAGACCCTGGATGCGAACTACATCCGTCGCTCCGACGCTGAGTTATTCTCGGCGCCGAAGCTGGGCATTGAGAACAAAAGCTGACCGCGGATTCGCGCGGATTCCAAAAAGCCAACGAACTTGAGTTTCATCCCGCTCCCCTCTGCTCGTGTTTTTAATGCGGGTTGACCCGCGAAGATTTTTGGGTTCTAAGTTGAAGTTATGTCGTCCACCTTCTAACTTGTTTCTGTGAGGATCCGCCGAGCTACGGTCCGTGACATTCCGCGCTTGATCGCGATTTCCCATGAGTCCGACTCGGCCGGTCACTGGACTGTCAGCCAGTATGAACGGGCCCTGACCGAGTCACCTCCCATACGAGTTGTGCTGGTTCTTGAGGAGAGCGGAGAAGTGATGGGTTTTGCGGTTGCGGCGGAGATAGCCCGCGAATGGGAGTTGGAGAATATTGCGGTTTCCATTCCGTCGCGCCGAAAACGATATGCTGCTCACCTACTGGCGACGTTGCTCGGCGAATTACGCAAAGCTGCGGCGGAGAGTGTCTACCTCGAAGTTCGCGTCTCAAACCATGCTGCGCGGTGTCTTTATGAGAACTGGGGATTCCAGCAGGTCGGCTTGCGTCCGGGGTACTATCACAACCCATCCGAGGATGCAATTCTCTACAAGAAGAATCTTGTTACGGCTGCTCGCGAAAGGGGTTGACCCACCTCTGCCGGGGGTGTAATTTCTTTTTCACAATTGCGACCTAGGAGGTCAACTGGATGGTTACTCCAGTACGCGACCATCTCCTGGCCACGAGCGATGAATTTCGCCAGTTGGTCCAGGAACATGCACAGTACGCCCAGCGTCTTGATTCCCTCACCTCCAAGAAGTACCTCTCCGAAGACGAAAAGCTCGAAGAGATCCGACTTAAAAAGCTGAAACTTAGATTGAAAGACCAGATGGAGCACCTGGAACAGCAAGCTCGTCGAACGACGGCCGTAGCCTAATCGGGCTTGGAAGAGGCATTTGCGCCCCTGCAAGGAGCAGGTCTGTGCCTGCGGAACCCTTGCGGATGTAACTGAAAATAACCGATTTCGAGTACAATCGCCCCGGAATTGCCGCCGGGGCGTTTGATTTCCGGGTCAGTACGCCGCACCGTCAGGAATTCAGGTGTCTGGCTCTAGCGTTCGATATAATCTGAGCAATCCATGGTTCGAGACGGCTACTTCTACGCGCTCGGCTGTCTGGCTGCTGCTGTCGTTGTGGGCTGGGTGGCTTGGCCTCTGGCATTTATCCCAGTGCTCCTGGGGATTTTCTGCCTCTGGTTCTTCCGCGATCCTGAGCGGATGATTCCGGTCGGCCCGGGGGCGATCGTCTCCTGCGCAGACGGCAAAGTAACTGACGTTTCGACGATTCAACTGAATGGTCAGTCCCGAACCCGCATCAGCATTTTCCTGAACGTATTTAATGTCCACGTGAATCGCTCGCCCATCGGCGGAGTGATTACGGATTTTGCCTATAAGCACGGCCAATATCGAAATGCGATGGGGCCGGATTCGGCGGAGTTAAACGAGCAGAGCATCTGCACGGTGATCGGGGACAACGGCGAGGTAGTCGTCTTCAAGCAGATTGCCGGCCTGATCGCCCGCCGCATCGTCTTCAACTACAAGGTTGGGGACCGCGTGGCTCGCGGGCAGCGGGTTGGCATGATCAAGTTCGGCTCACGCTGCGATGTTCTGTTTTCCGCCGAGGCACAGGTTTCGGTAAAGATTGGAGATCACGTTAAGGGTGGTTCGAGTGTGCTGGCAGTGCTACCTGTGGCGGGCGGCAGTGTTCCAGCGCCCCACGCAACGACACCGGAGAGATATTGATGAACGGGGCCCTCAATCGTCGTGCCACCGACCAGAAGCCGCGCCGACACCGCAAAGGGATGTACCTGCTGCCCTCGGCCTTTACCATGGGGAACCTGGGCGCAGGTTTTTATGCAATCTTGCAGGCGGTACAGGGAAACGTCGCCGAACCACAGCACTTTAATTTCGCCGCAATCGCGATTGGTTTTGCGGTTCTCTTTGACGGCTTGGATGGCACTATTGCGCGGCTGACGAATACTTCCAGTGATTTCGGCAAAGAATTGGATTCGCTCGCCGATGTAGTCACTTTTGGTGTAGCGCCGGCGGCTCTCGCCTACTTCTGGGGATTCCATCAGCTGCCGTTTGATCTCAACCCCGACCTTCGTCATAACCTGCTGCAGTTTGGGGCGCTCATTTGCTTCCTTTTCCTCGCTGCCGGCGCATCGCGACTGGCGCGGTTCAACATCACCCTGAACCCTCAGCCAAAGAACCCAGGGCGTCCGGGCCGGAAATATTTTGTCGGGATGCCAATTCCGGCCGGCGCAGGATGCATTGCCGCAACGGTTCATTTCGCTCTGGGGTCGCCAATTACGGTCTGGTGGCTGGCTCCTGTATGGATGACGTTTGTCTTCATGCTTGGGTTTCTGGAGGTAAGCACATGGCGGTTCTGGAGCGCGAAGAGCATCGATTTCCGCAGCCGCCATCCTTTCCGGCTGATTATTGTCATTGGGCTGTTGATTGCGCTCATATGGGTGTGGTCGCGCTATGTTCTGATTGCCCTGGCGTTGCTTTACCTGTTTTCCGGCATCATTGCGCGCCTTGCCTTTGAAGTTCGCCGCGGCGGACAGCCCAACGCGCCCGCGGAATCGCCGCACGCGTAGAATCGTAGTTCACGGTGCTGGCCAGGGAATCATCTGTTAGGCTGAGAACGAGGCAATTTGATCGAATGACACGCACCGGAAAATCCGGAGAGTCTTGGAGCGGCCTTTTCCACGTCGCAGTGGTGGGCGCCGCGTCGCTCAAGGGCAAAGAAGTGAAGGACGTACTTTCGGAGCGCAGTTTCCCATCCGATGACGTAAAACTCCTCGACGACGAGGAATCGCTGGGACAAGTCGAGGCGGTCGGAGACGAGCCGACCTTCATCCAGCAGGTGACACCGGAGCACCTCGAAGACATAGACTTTACCTTTTGTTGCTCAGATGAGGCTTACACGGCGAAGACGTGGCGGCTGGCGCGCGATGCCGGCAGTGAAATCATCGATCTCAGTTATGCGTTAGACGGGGAGAATGGTGCGATCCTGCGTGCGCCTCTGGTAGAACGTGAACTTGGAGTTCGGCAAAAGGTCGAATTAGAGACTGCGCCGGTGGTCGTCGCACATCCGGCCGCCGCCGTGCTGGCGGTATTATTCGCGCGCGTGCAGAAGGTGCGCGAGATTCGCAGCATCATTGCGACTGTCTGCGAGCCCGCGTCAGAGTATGGCAAGCGCGGTATGGACGAGCTGCACGATCAGACCGTAAACCTGCTCTCCTTTCAGCAGATGCCGATGAACGTGTTTGGAACACAGGTGGCGTTCAATCTCGGCAGCGGTTACGGCGAGAACATCAAGCCGTCCATGCGTGCGACCGAGCTGCGCATACTGAACCACTACTCGCGCATCACAAACGGGAAACTGCCGTTGCCATCCTTGATGCTGTTGCACGCACCGGTCTTTCATGCGCATACGTTTTCCATATACATTGACCTCGCGTCGCGGTTCGATCAGAACGAGTTGCAGGCGGCGCTGAGCGGCGAGCACGTCCAGATCACGCATTCGCAAGACGAGGAGCCCAGCAACGTGAATGTTGCCGGTGCGGAGGACATTCTCGTTTCCGTGCGTCCCGACGTGCAGCGCGATACCGGTTTCTGGCTGTGGGCCGCGGCCGATAACCTTCGCGTGCTTGCGACTATGGCGGTCAACTGCGCGGAAGAGATGGTCGCGACTCGTCCCCGCGGGCAAGTGCAATAGGCAACTGTAGATCGGGTGATCGGGTGAACCGACGAATTGGAAGCACAAAATACGGGTTCGTGGTTGCGAGTACAATACTGATTTCGATCGCGATCGTTACTTCCAGTTGCGGGTACCACACGGCGGGTAAAGCGGTAAAAATCCCAACCTACGTCAAAACGCTCGCGATTCCGGCATTCGTGAATCAAACGCAGACATACAGGATCGAGACCATCCTTACCGAAGCCGTGGTTCGCGAATTCAACACGCGCACACATTACCGCATTGTCAGCGATCCAAACGGTGCGGACGCGGTTTTACGGGGATGGGTCACCGGAACGCAACTGGCGCCGCTGACCTACGACTCGAATACCGGACGGGCATCATCGGGTCTGGTTACAGTGAACATGAGGGTGGTTCTGACCGCGAAAGACGGTCGAATTCTCTACGAAAACTCGAATTACACGTATCGCGAGCAGTACCAGGTCTCGCGCGAATTGTCGTCGTTCTTCGAGGAGCAGGGCCCTGCGGAACAGCGCCTTGCCAAGGATTTCGCGCGCACGCTGGTTTCGAATGTGCTGGAGATGTACTAGAACCTGACTACGAAGGACACAAAAGGACACGAAGTGCGGGCATTTGCGTCAACCGACAAGTTCGTCGACGCGGTGGAAAAGCGGAAATTGGCGGCCGGGTACGTGTTCCTGGGAGATGAAGCTTTTTTTCGCAAGCGCTGCCGGGACGCCGTCCTCGCTCACCTTATCCCCGCCGGAATGCGCGAGTTCAGCTTCTACGAGTTCGATCTCGACCAGACGGAGATCACGGAGATCCTCGATCGCGCACGAACCCCATCGCTGATGGCGCCCTTCCAGGTTTTCTTCATTCGCGGCGTTAAAGCCCTGTACGGCCGTGGCAAGCACGACGCGGAGTTCGCCGCCATTGAGGCATACTTCGAGCGCCCCAATCCCGATGCGCTCATCGTCTTTATCGCCGACCATATCAGCATTCCCGCGGACCTCCGTCGCATGGAATTGCAGGACAAGGATCGCTACGAGCGCATCCGCGAGACTCTTGGGGAGCACTGCCAGGTCATCGAGTTCGCTCGCGTGGACGAGGGCGAGGCGACACGCTGGATTACGGAATCCGCTTCCGCCGATGGTGTGAAGGTTGATCCCGATGCGGCCCACGAAATGGTGGATTCGCTCGGCGGCGACATGATGATGATCTCCAATGAATTGGAGAAGCTGATCCTGTATGTTGGCGAAAAGAAGCGCATCACCTTGGGCGATGTCGAAACCATGGTGCTCGCGGCAAAGCAGCGTACGCTCTACGAATTAACCGACGCGATCAGCGCCAAGAACCGAACGCGCGCTCTCGAAGTACTTGACGCCGTGCTCTCCACCAGCGACGGCGAAGACGCCGCGATCGGGCACCTCTACATGCTGGCCAAAACCTTCCGCCAGATGCTCGTTATCAGTGAACGCAACGTTCGTGACTCGCGCGCGCTGTGGCAGGTTCTGTGGCAGGGATTCCGGGTGCCACCCTTTGCCGCCGAAGACGTGATCCGTCAGGCACGCCGCTATAAATCTCGCCGCGAGCTGACGCGTGCCATACGCCTCATAGCGAAGGCCGACTTGGGATTGCGCTCGAATCCGCCGAGCAAACGGATGGTGCTGGAAAACCTGGTGTTGGACCTTTGCCGCGAACCGAAAGCGGCCGAGGTGGGTTGGCGACAGGAAGAATTGCCAGTGTAGCATCTAATTCCCTGCATTCTGCCCCAGGAATTCTCACTTCTTCGCCTGCGCCTCGATTCGCGCCAGTCCATCCTTCGCCGCCTTCGCTTGCGGAGTATCTGGTGCTTCCTTCAGATAACTTTCGTACTCTTTCCGCGCCCCGGGCAGATTGCCCTTAGACTCCAGAACAGTCCCAGCGACCAAATGCGCCAGTGGAAAGGTGTCATGCCCGTCGCGGTGCACCTTTTCCGCATCTGCGAGTGCCTGATCGGGTTCGTTCGTTTTCAGTTCGGCGAAGGACAGGAGCCCTAACGCGTTCGGATCATCGGGTTTTACAGCCAGGGATTCCTTCAGCAAAGTCTTGGCGCCCTCATAGTCGTTGTCCTGGAGTTTGAGACGGGCGAGATTCCGCTCGGCGTCCGCGTTCTTATGGTTGAGGGCGACTGCACGCGTAAATGCCTGGCGTGCACCGGGCACGTCGTTGAGGCGCATGTCGATCACACCAATGTTGTTGAATGCCCAATCAAAATTCGGATACTCCTGGGTCGCTTTCTCCATGTGTTTCTTTGCATCGGCCCACTTCTGCTTCTGCATCAACTGCATACCTTTGTCGTACTCGCGACGGGCCTTCACGGGCACATTCAGCATAGAGGCAGAAACCATCCCGCCCGGCAAATTGGCTTTCGCGTCAGCGGTCAGTTTCACCGTGACCGGCTGGTGATGGAAGCTTTCCCCTTGAAAGAGTTCGAATTCCTGCTGCGTGGTTTCAATCCCCGGGCCGCTCACCCGGATCTCGTAGCTATTGCCAGGCGGAATGGACATGGTCACCCTTCCATCCATGTCGGTGTAGTTCTCCTGGACTATCCCACCACTCATTTCGCTGACCTGCACAAGGGCCTGCACCGGGAGGGGCCGCGCACCATCGCTTGTGAGCTGCACCTCCAACCGAACCACGCGTGGCGTCGTAGACATGCCGGGGATGTCCATCGTGGGTCTGGTCGGATTGTTGGGAGCGTTCCCGGGATTGGAGCCACCGGGATTACCAGAGGGCGGACGTCTTGTCTGTCCGAGTGCAGCGGTAGTAAGCATAGCAACAACCAGCAAGGTAATGAGCCGGGGTCGATGCATGGCGAGTCCCCTTTCAAGAACGGTGATTGTAGCTAAGACGATTCCGAACAGCGGATCCAAGATGCCTAAAATTACAAGACGTGACAATTGCTGGTCGAATTCGAGCGCTCGTTTCTCGGTGGTGCGGCGACCGGGCGAACGACTCGGAAAATTCGCAAATCCTACTCCGAATTGACTCCGAAAGCAAAACGACAGGCCGCGAGACCTGTCGTTGGAGAAATCGGGAACTCGATTTTACTTCGCGGTTGCAGCCGCCTTCACGCGCGCGGCAAGACGGGATTTATAGCGCGACCCGGTGTTCTTGTGAATGACGCCCTTCTTGACGCTCTGGTCGATGAGAGAAACGGTTTCGCGGTAGACAGTCTGTGTCTGCGACTGGTCGCTCGAGGTCAGTGCGGTACGGAGCTTGCGCAGCTGAGTGCGCAGGCGGGAGCTGCTGGCACGGTTCACCGTGGTTTTCTTTTCCGTCTGCCGGGCGCGCTTCAGCGCCGAGAAATGATTAGCCATAACTGAGGTTCTGTCCTTCTAGAGAAGATCTCTGGAGTAGTGCCGAAACATCTATTCTACTGGAAAGATGAGAGTTCTGGCAATGGAACGGCTTCTCTGCTTTTTCGCTTCCTTGTTGCCGGTTTTGCCATCTAAACAACTGGAGTACCCGGGAATTCCCCGGGCCGTAATCGGGGCGGGGTACTCAGTTGGGGGCCAGTTCAGGATTTGGTTTCGCTTTCAGTTGACTCCGTTCCGAAAATCGGGCTACTCTCAGCCTCGATGGGAGCGTTCGACGCGACGAACTCTCACAATCCGTTCGACTCCGACCCGCCGTACCAATCGTGCTGCCAACTTAATTTCGTCTCCGGACCAGAGGAACTCCGGGGAAAGTCCACGCGCCCAGGGGGCGCAAAGGGGTGACGCCCAACTCTGAATGAAGAAGAATATCGAGATCAGCCCAAATATCGAGACCCTGTTTGGTACCCGTGACGAAAACCTGCATCTGATGGAAACCGGCTTTCAGGTCACCATCGACCTGAGGGCAGATTCCGTGGAAATCTGCGGCTCAGCGGCCGACGTGGCGCGCGCCGAACAGGTCTTCGCCGACTTCGAACACCTGCAGCGCAACGGACACCAGTTCACCAATGGCGATCTGGGCTCGTTGCTACGCGTCGTAATATCTGACGCGACGACGACTCTGCGCGGCCTGGTGGAGGCCGGCAAGCAGCGCTCGTTCGGAAAGCGCCCGGTGCAGCCGAAGAGCATCAACCAGCGTCGTTATCTCGAAGCCATCGAGAAGAACGACATGGTTTTTGGGATTGGACCCGCCGGTACAGGCAAGACGTACCTTGCGGTCGCGATGGCCATCTCCGCGCTGCTGAACAAGCGCGTGAATCGCATCATCCTGGCGCGTCCAGCGGTTGAAGCCGGCGAGCGGCTTGGTTTCCTGCCCGGCACGTTGCAGGAGAAGGTCGATCCCTATCTCCGCCCGTTGTACGACGCTTTGTACGACATGCTCGAACCGGAGAAGGTCGATCGCTATCTCGAAAAGAACATCATCGAAATCGCGCCGATCGCGTTCATGCGCGGACGCACTTTGAATGACGCCTTCGTCATTCTCGACGAAGCGCAGAATACGACGAGCGAGCAGATGAAGATGTTCGTCACGCGCCTCGGCTTCAACTCCAAGGCAGTAATTACCGGCGATATTACGCAGATTGACCTGCCGAACGCCTCCAAGAGTGGTCTGCTCGAAGCGATGAAGGTGCTGGCGAACGTCGAGGGCATCTCATTCCAGACCTTCGACGAAGGCGACGTCGTGCGCCATCACCTGGTACAGCGCATCATTCGCGCCTACGACGAGTTCAAGATCACGCGTGAACAGCAGATGTCGCTCAGCCTCGGCGAACCCGAGTCGCGGCCAATTGTGAATAGCAACGGCAATGTCAAGCCCGAACCGGCACTCGCTCCCGACGTGACTCCGCCCCAAGTCTCGCAGGAGAACCGGGCGCGGGAATAGAATAGGAACTCAAGGCGAGGGAGGGTGGCCGTATCGGTTGCCCTCCTTTTGCTTATGAATACGAAATTGGTCATCCTGAGAAAACCTGTGAAAGACGTTAGCGCCACCGCCCTCACGCGCTTTGCTGCGCAAGCACAAAGGGCTGCAAAGCTGCGCGGCGAACTCACGGTGCTGGTGACGGGAAATCGCGAGATACGGAAGCTCAACCGCGAGTTCCGCAACAAGAACAAGCCAACCGACGTAATTTCCTTCCCGTCCGAGGCCGGCGGCATCGCCGGAGACATTGCGATCTCCGCCGATATTGCCCGCGCTAACGGCCGGGAACTCGGCCACGGAACGCTCACCGAATTGAAAATTCTCGTTCTTCACGGGATACTTCACCTCGCCGGCTTCGATCACGAGACTGACAACGGCGAGATGGCGCGTAAAGAAGCACGCCTGCGACGGCAGTTGCAATTGCCCCTGGGGTTGATCGAACGCGTGAATGGAACTGGGACGTACAGCCCGAGGAGAGGCGAACGGAAATGACAGGCGCGATCATTGGCATTTTCATCGTTCTGCTCTTCGTTCTAATGCTGGTGGCGTACACCTCTCGCATCTACACCGAGGCCGGCAAGTTCCTCTCGCGCGAGTTCCAGGAGAACATCGAGTACTTCGAGCAGCATACTGAACCCCGCCTGAAAGTCAGCCGCCAGCGCGCATCGCTGTCGATGGCGGTGCTCGAACAGATTACGATCACCGCCCAGACATTGCTCGTTGCCTACGGCATCGAACGCACCTACGGCCGCTGGCAACTGCCTGAACTCGGCGAAACCGCCGTGCTGATGATCGTTGTCATCCTGATCTTCCAGCGATTCATCCCCTACGTTCTTTTCGCACGTACGCGTGGCCAGTGGCTCGGGAAATTTGTCCCGTTGCTCATGGTGCTGATCTACCTTTGCATGCCGCTGACCCTGGTTCTCGGCTTTCTGCAATCGGTAGTCTCGCTCACCCGCGAGCATGCCGATGAGCAGCCCGAGCATCCGTCCGAAGCCGTCGATGCTCTTATCGAGGCTGGTCAGGACGAGGGCATCATCGAAGAGAGCGATCGAGACCTTATCCACTCCGTCATTGAGTTCGGCGACAAGATGGTGCGAGAGGTGATGACACCGCGTCCGAATATCATCGCCGTGCCGGCCGAAACTACCATTGCGGAATTCACCGACCTTTTGCGCGACCACGGCTACAGCCGGATTCCCGTATACGAAAACTCCATCGACAACATCGTCGGTATCATTTTTTCCCATGATGTATTGCAGGTGCCCGATACCGAGGCCCACACCCGCCGCGTCGGTGAACTGATGTCTCGCGAGGTGCACTTCGTTCCGGAAACCAAGCGCGGCGGCGAATTGCTCCGCGAGATGCAGCGCGAGAACGTCCGCATGGCCGTCGTTATAGACGAATACGGCGGAGTGGCGGGCCTGGTCACGATTGAGGACCTGGTCGAAGAAATTGTTGGCGAACTGCGCGACGAGGACGAAGCGCGCGACGTAGTGCGCGAAAAGGATCAGTCTTACATCGTAAATGGCAGGGTGGATGTGGATCGGCTGGATAAACTCTTTGGCGTGCGCCGCGGTGATTGGGAGGCGACGACGGTTGGCGGTCTTGTTACCGAGTTCGCCGGACACATCCCCTCGCCGGGCGAAGTAGTCGAAATCGAGGGCCTGCGTTTCGAAGTCCTCCAGTCGACGCAGAGACGCGTCGAGCGCATCCGCATCTCGGTTACAGACCCGGAAGCTGTGCATCAGCCGCCAAATCCCCCAGGCCAGCACGAGACGCGATAATATCTTTCTTGGAGTCTCCGCGCCCCATATCTACCGTCTTTAAGAAATGTGGGAAAACGCCTCTTATGTCCTTTCGATCCGGCTTCGTCTCCATCATCGGTCGCCCTAACGCGGGCAAGTCGACGCTGCTCAATGCCGTCGTTGGCGAAAAACTTGCCATCGTCACGCATAAGCCGCAAACGACGCGTAACCGCATCACCGGCATCGTCAACGTGAAAAAACAGGGAAGACGTCAGCCGGGTCAGATCGTTTTCGTCGATACTCCCGGCGTTCACAAGCCAACCGACGCCCTGAACAAGCGCATGATGAAGGAAGTGGAGGACGCGCTGGTCGGCTGCGATCTTCTGCTCCTGATGATCGATGTCTCGCAGAGATTCGGCACCGGCGACGAATTCGTTCTCGAACTGGTGAAGCGCACGAACACGAAAACATTCCTCGTCCTGAACAAAATCGACCTGATCGAGAAAGGCAAGCTGCTGCCGATGATCGAGCAGTATTCGAAATTGCACAGTTTCGATGAGGTGATTCCAATTTCTGCGGAAAAGAAGCAGGGCCTCGACGCCCTGCTGACCTCAGTCGTGAACGCGCTCCCAGAAGGGCCGAAGTATTTTTCGGAAGAACAGGTCACCGATCAACCCGAGCGCTTCGTTGTCGCTGAACTTATTCGCGAGCAAATACTGATCAATACGAAGGAGGAAGTTCCCTACGCAACCGGAGTCATCGTCGAACAATTTGAAGACACGCCGAAGCTGGTGAAGATTGCCGCCGCCATCTGCGTCGAGCGCGAGGGTCAGAAGGGCATCATCATCGGCAAACAGGGCGCCATGCTCAAGCACATAGGTACCCGCGCCCGCCTGGAGATCGAAAGATTCCTGGCCAAGAAAGTCTTTCTCGAACTGTTTGTCAAAGTGCGCGAAGGCTGGCGCGGATCGGCGAGGGCAGTCGAAGAGACAATGGATTGGCGGAGGCAGTTGGAAGGACTAACGAGAAATACTACCAAGTAACGCGGGCCGAGTACCGAGCACCGAGTACCAATACCAAGTACAGAATCATCGGCTCCAGAGTTTCTACTCAGCGTCACTCCTTCACCGCAATCCCCAAGGCTTTCATCTTCCGATACATGTGGCTTCGTTCGAGTCCCAGTACCTCTGCCGTCCGACTGACGTTGCCGTGGTTCTCGTCGAGTTTTTTCAGAATGTAATCGCGTTCATACGCCGCTCTCGCCTGGTGCAGCGTCGAGAACTCGCCCAGCGCCCGTCGCGAGCCGTCGCGATAGACCAGCGGCGGCAGGTGCTTGCGGTCGATCTTGTGCACGGTTGGGTTCATGATGACCACGCGCTCGATGACGTTGCGAAGCTCGCGCACATTGCCTGGCCACGAGTAGCGCATCAGCGTGTCCACGGCGTCGTCGGTGATCTCTTTGCCTCGCCTGCTGTACGCCGCTGAAATGTCCTTCAGGAAATAGCGCACCAGTTGAGGGATGTCTTCCTTGCGCTCCCGTAACGCCGGCACAAAGAAGGGAACTACGTTCAGACGATAAAAAAGATCTTCGCGGAAATTGCCCTTTGAAATCTCGTCTTCCAGGTCTTTGTTCGTCGCTGCAATTACTCGGGCATCAACCGTGATCGGTTCTTCCAGCCCAACCGGAATGAATCGCCCCTCGTCCAGGGTACGCAGCACCTTCGACTGCGTCTTCAAACTCATGTCGCCCACTTCGTCGAGGAACAGTGAGCCGCCGTCACCTTTCTGGAATTTTCCATCCTTGTCGCTGTTGGCCCCGGGAAAAGCGCCCCGACGGTGGCCAAACAGTTCACTCTCGATCAGGTCCTCGGGGATGGCGGCACAGTTTACCTCGACGAACATTTCATCCTTGCGCAAGCTCTGCGCGTGGATGGCCCGCGCCACGAGTTCTTTGCCGGTGCCTGACTCGCCATAGATGAGCACACGCGCGTTGGTTGGCGCCATCAGGCCGATCTGCTGGCGCAGGGCTTTCATGGGGACGCTGTCGCCGACGATTACGCTCTTCGAGAGCATCTGGCGCTTTAGTTCATTGTTCTCGGAACGCAGGCGGCGAGCCTCGGCGGCGTTCTTTACGACGATTAATGTCTTGTCGATCGACAGGGGCTTTTCGAGAAAATCGTAGGCGCCCAGTTTGGTAGCACGCACGGCAGACTCGATTGACCCGTGGCCGGAGATCATGACCACCTCGGGCGGATCGTCGAAGTCCTTGATCTTCTCCAGCGCCTCGAGCCCGTCGATCCCGGGCAGCCAGATGTCGAGTAACACCACGTCGTAGTGGGTTTTACGCAGAAGTTCCAGGCATTCTTCAGCGCTCTCGGCGGCGGAGGCCTTGTAACCGTCGTCTTCAAGTACGCCGCTCAGTGACTGGCGAATGCCGATCTCGTCATCAACCACCAGAATGTGATACATGGATGTGTCTAATTTAACAGGAAGTGTGGCTTTTTGGACACCCATGCTGCGGGCTGGCTTCGCTGCGGATCAGTACAGGCGAAAATTGACTTCGACGTGTAAAGCGGCAGGAATGAGTTTCCCCTGAAAAGTTGCCGGTTGAAAACGCCAACTGCGGACCGCTACAGCGCCGTTGTAATTCAGGTTCGGTTCCAGCGAGCGAACGAGCAGGACATCACTCACGAGACCCTTCTCGTCAACCAGTAACCGCATAGACAGCTGTCCCCTGAATTCGTTGGGATTTGAGGGATCAGTCTCCGGCTTCCCGAATCACATCATTCGGAAGGACGGTTCGTTCTGCTTCCGCTGCGATTGGCAATTCGACGATGAATCGAGCCCCCACCGGTTTGTTCTCTTCCGCCCGGATGCTGCCATGGTGATCCTCGATTATTCGCGCAACGATAGAGAGTCCGAGGCCGGTGCCGCGGCTCTTTGTGGAGAAGTAGGGAAGGAACAGGCGTTCTTTGATCTCTGGCGTGAGCCCCTGTCCGGTATCGGCAATGACCAACTCGACGGCTTCGCGGCCGCCGAGCAACGAGGTCGAAATCGTCAGTTCGCGAAGCATGGAGTCCTGCATCGCTTCCGCGGCGTTGTCGACCAGGTTAGCGACCACACGCTTGATCGCCTCCGGGTCAGCCATCACAGGCGGCAGATCGCCGGACAACACCTTCTGCACACGCAAATTGTTTAGGCGGCCGTCGAACATTCCCAGCGCCGATTCCACGATTGCGTTAAGGTCGGATGGTTGCGGCTTCGATTGCGGGAAGCGCGCCAGGGTAGAGAACTCATCCACCAGCTTGCGAACCGTTTCTACGGCGCCCGCGATTGTCTCCGCGCACCCATGAATCACCGCTAGCGATTGATCGTCCGGCGTGCCGCGATCCAGGTGGCGGCGAATGCGTTCGGCGGAGAGTTGAATAGGCGTGAGTGGATTCTTGATTTCGTGTGCGATGCGTCGCGCGACCTCCCGCCACGCTGCCTGCCGTTGTGCCTGCAACAGCTCCGACAGGTCTTCAAACACCACGACGTAACCGAGCCGCGATTCGTGCCCCGTCACGCGAAGGTTCATCGACGCAACCGTGATGCCGACTTTCATGCTGGTTGCGCCGTTGGGGATTTCGAGCTGTGTCTGTGTCGTTCCCATGCGGTCGGCCTTACGCAGCAGCCTCCGCAGGTCCAGCGCCGCTTCCATACCAAGACGCTCACGTAGAAGGTCTTTCCGTATCGGATCGCCGTTCTCCAGGTGAAACATACGGCGGAAGGCCGTATTCACGTGCGTGATGTTGCCGCCGGGATCGAGCGAGACCACGCCCGTGGGAATACTCTCAAGAATGGTTTCCATGTAGCGGCGCCGGTCTTCGAGTTCATGAGAACTCGCCTCGATTTGTGTTCGGTTCGACTCCAGTTCCGCTGCCATCCGGTTGAAACTAGCAACTAGTTCCGCCAGTTCATCGCCGGCCGCGACCTCAACCCGGTAATCGAGTTTCCCTGAACTGATCTTCTGAGTCGCCTCTTCCAGCGCCGATACCGGCCGGATGACCATCTTCGAAAGGTAGAGCGCAAACCACGTTGCCGCAAACAGCACGATGACCGTCAGCAGCAGCAACACCAGGAGGTAGGTTTGCCGAATCAGCTTCTGTTCACTGCGCAGTGCTGCGTACTTGTGCTCGCTCTGCTCGAGTTCGCGCAGCGTCGATGAGTACTTCGCGGGGAGGGGCATTGCCACAAGCACGCGTCCATTTCCACCGATGCGGCTTCCCGCCAGCATGTAATCCTTGCCGTCGATCGAAATATTCAGAGGGCTCTTATTCTCGAGCGCGTCCAGCGGTAGCTTGCCCTTCAGCAGATACCATGAATCCGGAGCCTGGTAAGTTGCCTCCGCACGATCGTCAATCAGCGCGATCGCGAATCCGCCTTGCAACGTGAGTTCACGGCGGCGGAACTCCTCCAGCATCGATCCGAAGTTTCCGGTCTTGTAAGCGCGTGCGGCTTCGGGCGAAGCCGCAATAGCCTCAGCTTCTGCCTGGGCGTTGCTTCCGGCGTAATCGCTCAGCAGCTTCGTTACACTCTCGGTGTGTGCGCGAACCTCTTCCGCAGGACGCGAGAACCACTTATCGATGGACCGGTTCATCAGCCCGTAAGAGAACAGGAACATCGCAATGACCGGCCCGAATGACAGGAACAGCGCACCCAGCACCATCTTGGTGCGGAACTTGGATCCCTGCTTCACGTTTTGGCGGTCCAGGTAAAGCTTGATCAGGTTCCGCGCCAGGACGAAGCTCAACCCAACCAGCAACAGGAAAATGATCGCGGACAGCGCCGCAAACACCAGCGTTTGCTCACTGGTGTCTGGCCTCAAAAAAGTGAGATTGAAGGCTGCCTGCGAGAAGATCGTCCCAAAGAGAATGAAGATCACGAGCCCTAGTAAAACCAGGGTAGCCCGCCGCGGGCGTCGGTCATTACGGGTTGGCGACTCCGAAGGCAAGCCGTTTACACCTGAGTGGACGCGCCAAATCTTGGGGGAGATGCGGAAATTATAAGCGAACGGCAGAACTGCAAAGGAGAAAATGACAAATCTGCAGGCGCAGGTTCACGGTACGGCGCAAGAATACACCTGGCTGAACCTTCTACTTGCGTCTGGACGTCTTGAGTTTTCGATTCGCTTCTTGACTCCTGTTATTCGTTTTGCCATTCAGGTACACCCTCAACGGGCACTCCTCGCACTTCGCCGTGCGGCTCTGGCAGTAGTGCTTCCCCACTTGCACGATTAGCGCATGGAATTCGTTGTAGTCCTGTGCCAGTTCAGTCCGGGGTGCTTCGGACATCTTCGATGGCAGGTGGACGGTCGGTATTGGTGTTTCTTCCGCGGGACCGGGCCCAGGTTCCACCGGGGGGGAGCACCGAGCATTGCCGACCGCAGCCGATGGGCGAACATGTCTTCGCAACTCGTGCTCGATCATCTCGCGAATCTCATCGTATTTCGCATCCGCCTCAACGAGTCCATGCCGCTCGAAGACCCGCCGCGTATACGCATCGACGACAAAGACCTCGTGCTGGCCTGCGTACAGCAGGATCGAGTCCGCCGTCTCCGGCCCAATGCCGTTGAGGCCGAGCAACTCGGCTCTAAACTCGTGTGTGGGTTGCGCAAACATCCGCTCCAGCGCTCCCCCATACCGTTCATCGAGGAACACTACAAAGCCCTTCAGGCGCGCCGCCTTCTGCCGAAAGAATCCCGCGGGTTGGACCAGTCTTTCCAGGTCCGCCAACGGTATATTCCGAATTCCCTCGATGGTCAGCAGCCGCGAGGCACGCAGGTTCCCGAGTGCCCTCTCGACATTGGTCCAGGCCGTGTTCTGGGTCAGGATCGCCCCGGCAATGACCTCGAACGGCGACTCTGCTGGCCACCAGTGTTGCGGCCCCCAGGCTTTCCTGAGAGTCTCGAGATAGGAGCGGATTTGTCGGTTCTGATCCAAGTTTCGACCGTGCCAGGCCGCCTATTACCTACTTTTTCTACGCCGTCCACCTTACCTGAGTCTGTAGTTCTTTAGTTACTAACTCGGAAACTATTCTCGATTGACAATTTATGTCACAGAACATACGCTGGGCCTCACCCGCACCCGTGTGTCTGAATTTGCTGTAAGTCATTGTCGCATGGTGATTTGCGCAGCCGGAGAATTGTACCTTCTGGCAGCTTTTCGGCGCGCAGCGGGGATTCGGATTCAACATCAAGGGAGCAGGAAATGTCGCAACGGCTAGGTGATCTTCTGGTTAAAGAGAAGGTCATCTCCCAGCAGCAGTTGGAACAGGCCTTGAAGGCTCAACGGGACAACGGGTCCCGTCTGGGATCGGCCCTTGTGAAACTCGGTTTTCTGACCGAAGAAGATGTCACCAACTTTCTATCCCGGCAATATGGCGTTCCTGCAATCAACCTTTCCTATTTTGAAATCGATCAGGCCGTCGTCAAACTTGTCCCGTTCGAAACCGCAAAACGCTACCAGATCCTGCCTTTAAGTCGCGTCGGCGCTTCCCTCACCATCGCCATGGTCGATCCCACCAACGTCTTCGCCATGGACGATATCAAGTTCATGACGGGTTTCAACATCGAGCCCGTGGTGGCCTCCGAGACCGCCATCATGGATGGCATCGAAAAAGCCTACAACAGCGTTGAAGAGGAAAAGCTGGAAGAGGTAATGGCCTCGCTCGAGGGCGAAGCGGACGTCGAACTGCAGGAAGAGGAAGGCGACATGGATCTCGCCGACCTCGAGAGAGCCGCCGACGAGGCCCCCATTGTCAAACTAGTAAACCAGATCCTGACCGAGGCCGTGAAAAAGGGCGCCAGCGACATTCACATGGAGCCCTACGAGAAGGAGTATCGCGTCCGGTTCCGCATCGATGGCATGTTGTCGACGATCATCACCCCGCCCATGAAGCTGAAGGACGCCATCACCTCGCGCGTCAAGATCATGGCCAAGCTGGACATCAGCGAAAAGCGCCTTCCGCAGGATGGCCGAATTATGCTGAAGGTCCACATCGGGGGCAAGCGCAAGCAACTCGACTACCGCGTCAGCACCCTGCCGACACTGTGGGGCGAAAAAGTCGTTCTCCGCTTGCTTGACAAAGAGAATCTACGCCTCGACATGACCAAACTCGGTTTTGAGCCCGAGTCCCTCGAGAAATTCCAGCGCGCGATTCTGAAGCCTTACGGCATGGTGCTGGTCACGGGTCCGACGGGGTCCGGCAAAACGAACACGCTCTACTCGGCGATCTCGCTACTCAATAAACCTGACACGAACATCATGACCGCCGAAGACCCGGTGGAATTCCAGTTGGGCGGCGTCAACCAGGTGCAAATGAAGGAGCAGATCGGCCTGAACTTCGCGGCTGCGCTGCGATCGTTCCTCCGACAGGACCCGAACATCATTCTCGTCGGCGAGATCCGCGACTTTGAAACCGCTGAAATCGCGATTAAGGCCGCGCTCACCGGACACCTGGTGCTTTCCACGCTGCATACCAACGGCGCGCCGGAGACGATAAGCCGGCTGATGAACATGGGCATCGAGCCGTTCCTGGTGGCGACATCGGTTCACCTCATTGTCGCGCAGCGCCTGGTTCGCCGAATCTGCGCCGAATGCAAGGACAAGGTCGACCTGCCCACGCAGGCACTGATCGAGGCCGGCTTTACGCCCGAGGAATCCAAGCAGGTCAACGTATTCAAGGGCCACGGTTGCAGCAATTGCAATAACACCGGATATAAGGGCCGTGCGGGCTTGTATGAAGTTATGGAAGTCGACGACGACATCCGCGAACTCATTCTTGTGGGCGCGTCGGCAACGGAATTGAAGAAGAAGGCGATCGAGCACGGGATGATTACGCTGCGCCGCTCCGGTCTCATCAAGGCTGCGGCTGGAGTGACCACGCTCGAAGAAGTAGCCAGAGAAACGATTCACTAAACGGAACTTCTGTACGAGGAAATCATGCCAGTAACGCTGAGTGACTTGTTGAAACGAATGCTGGAGATGAATGGAAGCGATCTCCACATCACCACGAATTCTCCGCCGCAGGTACGCGTGCATGGACATCTCCAGCCATTGGACCTGCCGCCACTGAACCCGGCGGAAACCAAGCAGTTGGCGTACTCGGTGATGACCGATGCTCAGAAGCACCGCTTCGAGGAAGATCTTGAACTGGACTTCTCGTTCGGGTTGAAGGGCCTGGCGCGTTTTCGTGCCAACGTCTTCAATCAGCGCGGCGCCTGCGCCGCCGTGTTCCGCGTGATTCCTTTTGAAATCAAGTCGTTCAACCAGTTGAACCTGCCGCCGATCGTTTCCAAGCTTTGTGACAAGCCGCGCGGCCTGATCCTGGTCACTGGCCCCACGGGCTCCGGTAAATCGACGACACTCGCCGCAATGATCGACAAGATCAACTCCGAGCGGCATGACCACATCATCACTATCGAGGACCCCATCGAGTTCGTCCACCAGCACAAGAGTTGCCTGGTGAACCAGCGCGAGGTGCACTCCGATACCAAGGGCTTCTCCAACGCCCTTCGCGCCGCACTTCGCGAGGACCCCGACGTGGTCCTCATCGGCGAAATGCGCGATTTGGAGACGATTGAATCCGCCCTCCGAATTGCCGAGACGGGTCACCTCACTTTCGGTACCTTGCACACGAACTCCGCCGCCTCCACCATCAATCGCATCATCGATGTCTTTCCGTCGCACCAGCAGCCGCAGATTCGCGCCCAGTTGTCGCTGGTGCTGGAAGGCATCATGTGTCAAGCCCTGCTGCCCAAGATCGGTGGTCAGGGTCGGGCAATGTGTATGGAGATATTGGTGCCGAATCCCGCAGTCCGAAACCTGATTCGTGAAGACAAGATTCACCAGATCTATTCAGCGATGCAGTCGGGCCAGGACAAGTACGGGATGCAGACATTCAACCAGTCGCTCGCAACGTTGTATTTCCAGAAACAGATCACACTGGAAACAGCTATGCAGCGCTCATCCATGCCGGACGAATTGCAGGACATGATCAACCGCGGACAAGGCTTGAATCGCGGTCCCGCGGTGGCGACCCGCAGGTAGACGGAACGGCGGCCTGCGTCCGCCGTAAGGCCCCATTTGAGGGAGGTTCAGAATGCCGGTATTTACATTCACGGGTACGAACTCTGCCGGAGAGAAGGTTTCAGGCGAACGCGTCGCTCAGAATAAGCAGGTTCTGGCAGCGAACCTTCGGCGCGAACGCGTGACCCCGAGCACGATCAAGGAAAAAGGCAAGGAATTCGCGCTTCCGACATTCGGCTCCGGCAAGGTGCCGACGAAAGACCTGGCCATCTTCTTCCGCCAGTTCTCGGTCATGATCGATGCCGGACTGCCTCTCGTGCAGTGCCTCGAAATTCTGGCCGCCAACCAGGAGCACCAGGCTTTTCAGAAGTGCCTCAACGGTGTGCGAGGGAAGGTGGAAGGTGGCGCAACCCTCGCCAACGCCATGCGGGAATACCCCAAGGTCTTCGATGACCTTACGACCAACATGATCGAAGCCGGTGAAACCGGCGGTATTCTTGACACTATTCTGCAGCGCATCTCCTCCTACGTTGAAAAAGCCGTGAAACTGAGATCGGCCATCAAGTCGGCGCTCATCTACCCCGTCTCTGTCATTTCATTGGCTGTGTTGATCGTGGGCGCGTTGCTCAAGTTCGTGGTACCGATCTTCGCCAACCTCTTCGTCGGATTGGGCGTCGCGCTCCCGACACCCACCCAAATCGTGATCGGCCTGTCGAACTTCATCGGACGGTTCTGGTGGCTCATGCTGGGCAGCGTTGTCGGGTTCTTCTTTGCCATCAAGCAGATTCGCAAAAGCCCGCAGGGCAAACTCACCATCGACCGCATCATGCTGAAGATGCCGGTATTCGGCATTCTTCTCAGAAAGATCGCCGTCGCACGCTTTACGCGTACTCTCGGTACCCTGATTACTTCGGGTGTTCCGATCCTCGAAGGACTCTCGATTACCGCTCGAACATCTGGCAACGCGGTTGTCGAAGAGGCCCTGATGAAGGTGCGAAAGGCCATCGAAGAAGGCCGCACTATCGTCGACCCGCTGAAAGAGAGTGGCGTGTTCCCAAACATGGTGACGCAGATGATCGGTGTCGGCGAAGCTACCGGCGCGATGGATGCAATGCTGCAAAAGATCGCCGACTTCTACGAAGACGAAGTCGATGCAGCGACGAAAGACATGCTGACCCTGTTGGAACCGATCATGATCGGTTTCCTCGGCGTCGCTGTCGGCGGCATCGTAATTTCGTTGTACATGCCGCTGTTCTCGATGATCTCGAAACTGGCCGGCGGCTAGAGCGCTGCAGCAATCTTTGGTGACCCACATCTGCGCCTTTCGCAGATGTGGGTCTTGACAGGCTGAGTTTTCCCAGGCTCGGTTCTGAAACGTGGTAGCGATGGCAACGACATTCAATGAGCGGACTTGGCTGGAATGGCTGGTAAAAGTCCGCGTCATTATCATTACGTTTCTTCTCGCCATTGAACTGGCGATCACGACGCTTACCGCTACCAGCGTCAGCAAGTCCCTTTTCATCGCCGTCATTATCGCCTGGTATGTAGCCTCAGCCATCTACATGGTTTGGCTGCGATCTGGGCGCAATGTTGCCACCCAGGCACGCGCTCAGGTTCTCACGGACCTCGCTTTCGCCACAGCGGTTGTTTATGTCACCGGCGGCATCGATACCTCTTTTAATTTTCTGTTTCCCCTCGTCATCATTCTCGCCAGTATCCTGCTCTCGCAGTCATGGGCGTATCTGACGGCCGCCTTGTCGTTTATATTCTTCGGCGCAATTCTCGAACTTTCGTTCTTCGAACTCATCCCTTCGTTCTCCGCCAGTAAGCCTGATCTAAAGTCGCTACAAGCGGTCATCTTTATCAACCTGTTTGCGTACGTTGTCGTCGCCTATCTCGCTGGCCGGCTCTCCAACCGACTGCGACAGGTTGGGGTTGAACTCCGCAACAAGCAGGACGCCCTCGAAGACCTCCAGGTATTGCAGGCCAATATCGTCAATTCCATCAGCGGCGGCGTGATCACAACCGACCTCGAAGGACACGTCAAGCTGATCAATCCCGCCGGTTGCGGGTTGCTGGGTTTGAATCCGGAGACAGTGCAGGGACGGCAGGTTCAGGAACTCTTCATCGATCCACTTCCCAGCGAGACGAGCGGCTTCTGGCGACGCGAGGTCCGCGCCATTGCGACCGGTGGTGAAGAGAAAACTTTCGCCGTCACGGTTGCCGGTCTGCGGCTTGCTGGCCGCGGTCTCGTTGGGCAGGTCTACACTTTCGATGACCTGACCGAGATCCGGCGTCTCGAGCAGGAAATCCGCATGCGCGACCGTCTCGCCGCCGTCGGGCGACTCGCGGCCGGCATTGCGCATGAGATCCGCAACCCACTGTCATCAATCGCTGGCTCCGTTAAGGTGCTTTCGGGTATTGCTACTCTCAGTGATGATCAGCGCAAACTTGTCGAAATCGTGACTCGCGAGTCCGACCGCCTGAACGCGATCATCACCGATTTCCTCGATTACTCGCGCGAGAAGAAATTCCAGATGCGGGTTGTCGATCTGGTCGCACTTCTGCAAGACACTTTGACGTTGCTGGAGAATCGTCCACCAGTGCCGATGCCCTGGCGCCCGGAAACCCACAACAAAGAAATCGAAATCAGGCGCGTATTCAACGTCGAGCACGCGTGGGCTTACGGCGACATCGACAAGCTGAAACAAGTCTTCTGGAACATTGCTGATAACGGGCTGCGCGCAATGCCGAGCGGCGGCGTGCTGACCGTCACCGTAAGCGAAGATGGCGACGGGTGGCGCGTCAGTTTCAGAGACACCGGGATCGGCATTTCGCACCGTCACCTGGAAAAGATCTTTGAGCCGTTTCAGTCGGAGTTCGAGGGCGGAACAGGTTTAGGTTTGGCGATTGTGTATCAGATCGTGCAGGCGCACGATGCGGATATCGAAGTGAAGTCCGGACAAGGGAAGGGAACCGAAATCCTGTTGCGGTTCTCCCGCGCTGAAAACGCCATCGAAGCACGCGCGAAGGCCGACGGACTCGTACGCGCGGGCAACTAAGGAAAAGGGTCTATGGGGAACATTCTGGTCTGTGACGACGAGCGCTCGATCTGCACCATGCTGGAGATCATGCTGCGTGGCGACGGGCATCACGTCGAAACGGTCAATTCCGGCCAACAGGCCATCAGCAAAATCGATAACGCGCTCTATGACGTCGTCGTCACCGACATTAGGATGCCCGACGTGAACGGCATGGATGTGCTGCATCATACCCGACGCGTTTCGCCGGACACGCTCGTCATCATGATCACCGCCGTTGACGACGCGGATACTTCGATCCAGGCTCTGAACGCCGGAGCGTTCCATTACGTCCGGAAGTCCGGCGCGGGCCTTCCGGGCGACGTTCGCGCCGCCGTGCAACTCGCTCTGGAACGGCAGTCGATGCGACTGCAGAATGCGGCGCTTGTGCGAGACGCTTCGGCCCGCAATTCGCTCGACAACATCATCGGCGAAAGCCCCGCGATCGAGAAGCTAAAGGACACTATCCGAACCGTTTCATCCACGACCAGCACGATCCTGATCCTCGGCGAGAGCGGAACGGGTAAAGAGCTTGTTGCGCGCGCCGTTCATGCCTGCTCGCCGCGAGCGGGCAATTCGTTCGTCAGCATCAATTGCGGCGCTTTCCCCGAAACGCTGCTCGAGAGTGAACTGTTCGGCTACGTAAAAGGTGCTTTTACGGGCGCGAATCAGAACAAGCGCGGCCTGTTCGAGATGGCGAATGAGGGCACAATCTTCCTCGACGAAATCAGCGAGATGTCGCTCTCGATGCAGGTCAAGCTACTGCGAGTACTGCAGGAACGAACGGTCCGCGCAGTTGGTGGTTTGCAGGAGACTCCGGTTGACGTTCGCGTGGTTGCGGCCAGCAACAAGGATCTTGATCATCTGGTCGCCGAAGGCGCGTTCCGGGAAGACCTTTTCTATCGGCTCAGCGTGATTCCGCTGCGTGTACCTCCGCTGCGCGAGCGCGAAGATGACATCACGCTCCTGGCGAATCATTTCCTGAAAAAATATGCGGGACAAATGGGCAAGCGAGTCCGCGAAATCGCTCCCGAATCCATGCAGGTCCTGAAGGGTTATGACTGGCCCGGCAATGTCCGCGTTCTGGAAAACACGATCGAACGAGCGGTTGCAATGGAGCAGACCGAGGTACTCCACGTCGAACTTCCCGGGGATCGCCCAAAGGCAAGGGCCGCAGCGGCAGCGGCGGGTAATGGCGGCGCGCCGGGTATTGCGTTGCCGCCGGACGGGATCGATCTGGAGCGCTACATTGCTGATATCGAACGTTCTCTGCTGCAATCGGCTCTGCGGCGTTCCAACGGGGTCCAGACCAAGGCGGCGGAAGTGCTGCGACTCAGCTATCGCAGCTTCCGGCATTTGATGAAGAAGTACGATCTGTAGGCTTTAGGTACCTGTTCGAGGTGCGAGGATCAGCCTGAGCAGTATTCGCCTCGTACCTCGCACCTCGTACCTTATACTTTCCTCATGCGCTACACCTTCCGGTTCCTGTGGAACGCTACTCGCGGGCATCACCTCGCGCCATGGCGGAGTCCATACCTGCGCTGGCGCCTGGAGACCTACACGGGAGTGAAAATGCATAAGGTTGGATTCCTGGAGTTCGTTTCCTTCCTGTGGCGCGAGAAGATTCCGCTGCTGCGGTTCCTTCACTGGACTGCTGATATGGAACAGTACGCGAGGGTGAAGCCGAAGAATCCCTGGTAAGAAGGTACCCGCGATGTCGCTATTGGCTAAGCGCCACGGGCTCCTTCTCTACTTGCTCGATCTTCACGTTCCCAATCCGATGCCCCTGCATATCAAGCACCGTGTATCGCCGTCCCTCGTATTCCAATTTGTCTCCCGGATTCGGAATCCTTTGCAGACGTGACAGCACGAATCCCGCCAGAGTCTCGAACCCTTCGTCGCGCGGCAGTCGCAACTGGTGTTGGCTTTCGAGGTCCCGAATATTCGTTGCTCCGTCGAGAACCATTGCCGTCGCTCCCGGCCGCAACACCTCCGGTGCCGTATCGAACTCGTCCTCGATCTCGCCCACCAGTTGTTCGAGTACATCTTCAACGGTCACTACACCAGCCGTCGACCCGAACTCATCGACCACCACAGCCAGGTGCCGCTTCCTCCGCTTGAACTCACCCAGCACATCCGGCAACGTTTTCGTCTCCGGGACCACCAGGACCTCGCGCATGATGTGCCGCACCCGCAGGCTCGTCGTCGGTGTTATTCCCGTCTCGTGCTGAATGACCTGCCGCTGCATCCACCGCATCAGGTCTTTCGCATACAGTACGCCGATGATGTGCTCCGGCCCTCGCTCCGGGTCGTACACCGGCACCCGCGAATGCTGTTCGTCGACGACGCGCTGATAGGCCTCATCCAGGGTCATGTCGCCGGGCAGAGAAAAAATGTCCGGCCGAGGCACCATGATTTCCCGCACCGTTATGGTTTCCATGTCCAGCGCGTGCAGCATCATGTCTTCCTGCAGCTTTGGAATCGCGCCTGTGCGGCCGCTTGCGGTAACAATCAGTTTCAGTTCTTCCGCCGAGTGTACCCCGCCCTCTCGCACCTCGCGTGTGCCAAACAGCCGCAACACAAGATGCGATGACCGGTTCATGATCGCCAACGCCGGGCTCGCGATAGTCATGAACACGTCCATCGGCCCCGCTACCGTCAGCGCAACCCTTTCAGCTTTTTGGAGGGCTATGGACTTGGGAACAACCTCTCCCAGGATGACGTGAAGGTAGGTTATCGATCCAAAGGCGACGAAAATCGCGATTCCATGCGCATAAAGGCCAGCGTAAGGAATACCCTGCAGCCCCGGTTCCAGCACGTGAGCCAGAGCAGCTTCACCCACCCAGCCAAGAGCCAGGCTGGCTATGGTGATTCCGAACTGTACCCCATTGAGAACGGAATCCAGATTGTTGTGGAGTCTCTGGACCGTTCTTGCGCCGATCCGCTTGGCCGCAATCAACTGCTCAATCCGCGTCGAACGAACGCTGACCAGCGCAAATTCCGCCGCCACAAAGAACGCATTCAGCGCCACCAGCAGAATGACGGCAATCAGCCGGAGCAGCACATACATAACCATGCTGCGAAAATTCTACAGGATGTCGCAACTCCGTATCCCGCAATCCCGATTCCCACATATTCCTTCCGTCTTTTCCCCCGTGCCCTACATCTACGCGCCCTGCTTTCCTTTTCCCTCGCCCCCGGTCTAAGGCAATGTGCGTAAATGCTCGCACAAGATTTTCCACCGAATAACGGAACCAGCCGACAGGTACTTGCGTAAAGAGTGATAGGGCCCAGCAGGCCCGGTTCAGTTGAGGAGAACAGCCGTGGCGAACGGAAACGGAAAGAAGAAGACGCGTAAGTGGTGGATCATTGGCGGCGCACTCGTATTGGTTGTTGTCCTGGCTGGAGTTCTCGTTGCCGCCAAGAGCGGCGGCACCAAGATCGAGCCCAGCAAGCTCGCCAAGGTTGAAAAGGGCGACCTCGCCAAGAGCGTCGTCGCTACCGGCAAAGTCGAGCCCATCACCAAGGTCGAAATCAAGTCCAAGGCCAGCGGCATCGTCAAGAAGCTCTACGTCGACGCCGGCGACAAGGTAAAAGCCGGCCAGATCCTCGCCGAACTCGACCGTGAAGAGATCGAAGCGAACGTTCGCGCCAGCGAAGCCCAACTGCAGTCCTCGGAGGCCAACCTGACCGCCGCGCAAGCCGAACTCAAGCGTTCCCAGGTTGACGCCGAAGGCCCCGATATCCCGATGCTGAAGCGCGCCTATGAACGTGCGGTGCAGATGGCAAAGGACGGCGTTGTCAGCCAGGCCGATCTCGACAACGCTCAGAAGGCATACGACCTCGCCGTCAACAAACAAAACGTTGCTCGAGCCTTGCTAGCCGTGAATAAGGCCAAGGTCGCGCAGGCCTCCGCCGACGTGCAGCGCCAGCGCGCCAACCTCGCCCAGCTTCGCGAGCAGTTGAGCTACACGACCATCGTCGCCCCCATCGACGGAATCGTCCTCTCACGTGACGTCGAGGTCGGTGACGCTGTCAGCTCCATTCTGGTCCTCGGCTCCTCCGCCACCCTCGTCATGACCCTCGGCGACACCAACGAGGTCTACGTAAAAGGCAAGGTCGACGAGAGCGACATCGGCAAGGTCTATCTCGGACAGCCCGCGCGCATCAAGGTCGAGTCCTTCAAGGACAAAACCTTCTACGGCAAGGTCACGAAGATCTCGCCCATGGGCGTCGAGAAAGATAACGTAACCACGTTCGAAGTTCGCGTCTCGATCAACAATCCCGGCGGCGAACTGAAGGCCGCAATGACCGCCAACGCCGAGATCATCCTCGAAGAGCACAAGAACGTGCTGATGGTCCCCGAAGGCGCGATCATCTACGACCGCGACAAGAAAGCCTCCGTCGAAGTCCCCGACCCGAAGGGCAAGGACGGCAAAGATAAAGTCGCGGTCCAGGTCGGAATCTCGAACGGCGCGAAAACCGAAATCCTCGCCGGCCTGAAAGAAGGCCAGCAGGTGGTTCTCCAGTAGTTAATGTCGCAAGGTCCCCGTGCCCCACATCTGCCGCGGTTGGCAGATGTGGGTTCGTATCAGGCCGCGCTTAAGTCGGCTGTGGTTGTATCAGGGTCGACTTCAGTCGCGCCGCTCACTGATTCGCGTTGAAGAGGCACGGCTTCAGCCGTACCGGTTCCAGATGCAGATCTGGGTGGCGCAGGCTTTTTGGCCTGCAATTAAAACATCGGAAAGTTGGGGCTTTAGCCCCTGAGGTTTTTCGACATGCGAAACAAGCATCTCCTTCTCCCTGCGCTCGCCGCATTTTTCCTCCTCACCACTCTGGCCTTCGCCAGCGAAGAGGGCCGTTTCGAGCGTACGCTCAAAGTCACCGGCATTCCTCAGGTCGATGTCTCCACCGGCTCCGGCAACATCTCCGTCCACCAGGGCGACAATGCTTCTATCCGCGTCGTCGGACACATTCACGCCAACCACAGCTGGTTGTTCGGCGTCAGCGACGTGATGGACCGCGTAAAGCGCATCGAGGCCAATCCGCCCATCCAGCAGACCGGCAACATCGTCCATATCGGCCGCATCGACGACCCTGACCTTCGCCGCAACATCTCCATCGACTTTGAAGTCTGGGTGCCGCACGAGACCACGCTCAAAGCTAGTTCCGGCTCCGGCGACGTAATGATCGAGAGCCTCAAGTCGATGCTCACCGTCAGCACCGGCTCCGGCAACGTGAAGGTCTCGCAGAATGACGGCGACGTCCGCGCCAACACCGGTAGCGGCGACGTCATCCTCGAAGGCATCGACGGCAACGTGAGTGGCCAGACCGGAAGCGGCAACATCACGCTGGCGATGACCGGTCCCGGCACCGTCCGTCTCGGCACCGGCTCGGGCGACGTGACCGCCCGCAACGTGAAGGGCGGCCTGCGCATTCACACTGGCAGCGGCAACGTTACTGCTGACGGCGACGTCACATCTGACTGGAACATGGAAACCGGCTCCGGGGACGTCCGAATTCAGCTGCCCCAGACGGCGCGCTTCGACCTCGCCGCCCAGACTGGCTCGGGCGACCTCCGCATCAACCGCCAAATCACCATGAACGGCGGCACTACGGATAAACACCGCATGCGCGGCAAAGTAAACGGCGGCGGCCCGCTCGTCGAACTCCATACCAGCTCCGGCAATATCGAGCTGCGATAACAGTGGGTGCCCCATTCTTCGCGCGCGTTTTGCGCGAAGGGTGGGGCTTTCCTGTCCTGCGACGGTGCGAAGTGCCATTTGTTTTTCGATGGCACGATGACCTGATGGCTCGATTAGTCCGGTTCTCCCGCTCTTCAAGTTCTTCGGTTCGTTCGTAACTTGACTCCCCTTTCTCCCCGCGATACCTTCCCCTCATCCCCTAACTCCGGAGAAAGTTTTGTCCCAACGCCTTGTCACCTTCACCACCGACTTCGGCACCAGCGATCATTTCGTGGGAACGATGCGTGGAGTTATCCTCACCATCAACCCCCACGCGCAGATCCACGACATCTGCAACTCGGTGCAGTCGTTTGACGTTCTTGACGGTGCGTTGACCATCGCGCACGCGTATCGTTACTTCCCGGCGAACTCCATTCACATGGTCATCGTCGATCCCGGCGTCGGCACCGCCCGCCGCCCCATTCTCGTCACCACTGAAAAACACATGTTCATCGCGCCTGACAACGGCGTGCTCTCCCTCGTCTACGAGCGCGAAGAACGCATCTCCGTGCGCCACATCACCGCCGAGCACTATTTCTTGCAGCCCACCAGCCGCACCTTCCATGGCCGCGACGTCTTCGCCGCCACCGCCGGCTGGCTCAGCAAAGGTGTCGAAGCCGCCAAGTTCGGCGACGAAATCACCGATTATGTCCGCTTCGCGTCGCCCAAGGTCAAACGAATCAACGACCGCACCCTGAAAGGCGTCATCCTCAAGGTCGATAAGTTCGGCAACCTCGTCACCAACATCCGCCAGGAAGACCTGCCGCAACTGACGCAGGAGCTTCCACCAGACTTCAAAATCATGATCGGCCGCGGCGAGGTGAAACGCGTGCGCAACACCTTCGCCGAAGGCGCCGCCGGAGAAATTTTCGCCGTCTGGGGCAGCATGGGCTACCTCGAAATCGTCGCCAACCGTGCCTATGCCGCCCAACTCCTGCAAGCCACAAAGGGCAGCGACGTCGGCGTCGTCTTCGAACAGCCGCAGTGGGAACCCAACGGCGCTGCAGTCCCGGCCGCTAACGGCGAATAACAACTCAAGACTGTCCTCCTGAACGCAGCAGGTGATCGCGCAGCGATTACATGTGCGTCGAAGGACCTTTTCCGCCCGGGAAAATTCACCAACGAATCCCTGGCGTACGTTTACGCGCGAACCCAAGAGCTCAATCGTGTGACTCTCTTTCGTGGCCCCTCCATGCAACGTTCCGTTCATTCTCGGTTTCGTATATTCGCGAACGTTTTGCTGGAGAGAGAGGTACCTTGTCCGCATCGCCACCGGCAGAATCCACACAAAGTGCTCGTGACCATCTCGCAAACGAGCGTACGTTTCTCGCCTGGGTTCGCACAGCCATTGGCGTCATTGTCTTCGGATTCGCCCTGGCACGCTTCGGCCTTGCGCTCCGCCAGTTCGGCGCCGTCCAAGGCAGCGACATCAAGACAACCGGAATGTCACTTTGGTTCGGCTGCGGCGCCATTCTCCTCGGCGTCATACTGATGATCGCCGCGCTCGCACGCTATAAACGAATCGAGCACAGACTCACGCACGGCACCTTCGCAAGCTCCGGCAAACTGATCCTGCTCGTCTCCGTCGCCACCACCATGTTCGGAGTCGCACTGGTCTTTTACCTGATCTTTGCAGAACCGCGTTAGTCGCCAGCTAGGGATGTGAATCCAGATTACTTCAGACGAGATACTTAATTAGCGACCGCACCGTCTAACCACCTTCGCGCATCAAATATCCCGTTTCCTTCTGTTACTCTACTTCTGCTGCAAGCTTAAGGATCGACCAGCCCGAATGCTCATTCCACAGCACGGCGCCACCTTCGCCGTTGGTGTTCTCATCGGTTTTCTTGGCGGACTCTTCGGTAAAGGCGGAAGTGCCGTCGCCACTCCACTCTTGAAGTGGATCGGGCTGCCCGGTTACACCGCTGTCGCTTCGCCTCTTCCGGCGACTCTTCCCTCCACGCTGATCGCTGCCATCGCGTACATGCGCAGACAATTTGTCGATTGGGAAATCGTCACCTGGGGCGTGCTCGTCGGGGTACCCGCTACAATCGTCGGCGCATTTCTGTCTCAGAAAACCGGCGAAGAACCTCTGCTCATTCTCACCGCAATTCTCATCCTCGTTTTCGGAATTTCTTTTTTCTTCCGCCTGAAAACCGACGTGAATAACGGCATTTCTCATCGTCGGTTCACCACTGCAACCATCGCCATCTTCGTCGGGTTTATCTCCGGACTGCTCGCCAACTCCGGCGGATTGCTCCTTGCGCCGCTTTACAACCGCGTCCTCAAACTTCCTCTGAAAACCGCTTTTGCCTGTTCGCTACTTGTCTCCGCCGCCCTGTCCATCCCCGGTACTGCCGTCCACTGGTACCTTGGACACATCTCCTGGAGCGTTGCAGGACTGGTCGCCCTCGGGAGCATTCCGTTTGCATACGCCGGTGCCGCCCTCGCAGTCAGAACCCGCGCCGCCCGGTTGGAACGGTGGTATGGCATGGTGCTTACCTTCCTCGGCCTATTCTTCCTGATCCACCACTGAGGTCGCAGCACGCCGTCCATAGCACAAGATTCGAGCGTTTACGCCGTGTTATCGAAGCACGAGTGCCAGAACAGTCCATTTTCGGAAAGCCCGTCTGGCCCGAATCGCAACGACGCGCGCCAGATGTTCACCGCCCGATTGCTAAGATGCTGAAAGCATTAGCTCTCTGATATTTTTGAATTTGAATCCTTTGTGGGCGGTACTTTCAAACTGTTATCAAAACAAGCTCTCCGATTTTCCCCGGAACTGATGTAGAACTGACAACAGCGTGAATGCTGAAGGTCCATCTTATAAATCGCCGGATAGGTCGGGAGAAACAACGGTCTAAGCCACTGCATCGATCTTTTTTCGACGCCATGGGTGAGACCGTGCCTTTCCAGGCAAACTGAAATGGCCTTCAACGCCGAGCGCTGACTGCTGAATGCTTCTCCTCCGCCGCATTGCATCCCGACTGCTGTACATGATCCCGGTCATCTGGCTGGTCGTGAGTGTGGTGTTCTTTCTCATTCATCTCGTGCCCGGCGATCCCATCCTGCAGATGCTCGGGGAAAATGTGTCGGCGGCGGATTTACAGGCGGCGCGGCACGCGTACGGGCTGGATGTTCCGCTGGGGCAGCAGTACGTGCATTACTGGGTGGGCGTTCTGCATGGGAACCTCGGGACGTCGATACGGTTCAACCAGAGCGTAACGAAGATCATCCTGCAGGCTTATCCGGCGACCATCCAACTGACATTGGCGGCGCTGCTCGTGGCGATTGTGATTTCGATTCCGGCGGGAGTACGCTCCGCGCTGCGACGGAATACATGGGAAGATCGAACACTGAGTTTTGTCAGCCTGCTCGGCCTTTCGTTCCCGAACTTCGCTCTGGGGCCGATCCTTATCTTGTTTTTCGCGATCAAGTTGGGGTGGCTGCCGGTTTCGGGCAGCGGTTCACTGGAACATCTCGTTCTCCCCGCGATCACGATGGGCGGGGCGCTGGCGGCTATCCTGACGCGCATGGTACGCACCTCAATGCTGGAAGAACTCGGCCAGGATTACATTCGCACTGCGCGCGCTAAAGGACTTTCGGAGAACGTGGTCGTCTACAGGCACGCGCTGCGCAACGCCATGATTCCGATTGTTACCGTGCTAGGCCTCCAGTTCGGTGCGCTACTGGCGGGAGCAATCGTCACGGAAACGATTTTCAGTTGGCCGGGTATTGGACGGATGACGATCTCGGCAATTTCCAGTCGCGATTACTTCCTGGTAGAAGGCTGCATTCTGTTTATCGGGCTGACGTATGTGGCCGTGAATTTTATGACGGATTTGATGTACTCGGTGCTGAATCCGAGGATAAGGCAGTGAGGTGCGAGGTACAAAGTGCCAGGTTCGAGGTACGAAGGCGGAGCTTTTTCGATTCCAATCGCTTTTTCTCGTACCTCGAACCTCGTACCTAGAACCTGAAAATGGCTAGTCCGGCAATGACGGCTACGAGCGTGGCGCAGGCGCCGACGGTGCAGGTGCTGCGGCGCAATCCGCTGGCGACGGCGGGGCTCGTGCTGGTGTGCGTCTTCGTGGTGTTTGCGATTTTCGCGCCGTGGATTGCGCCGCAGGATCCGGCGCATATCGATCTGCCGATGCGATTGCAGCCTCCCTCGGCACATCACTGGTTCGGGACAGACGAGTTGGGGCGGGACATCCTTTCGCGGGTGATATACGGCGCGCGTATTTCAATGCTGGTCGGCGTCAGCGTAGTAACAGGGTCGCTGCTGCTGGGAACGATCATCGGATCGCTGGCAGGGTATTACGGCGGCTATACCGACAAGGTCGTTAATGTCATCGTGATGAACGCATTCCTGTCGTTTCCGGGAATCCTGCTGGCGATCGCGTTTGTGGCATTCCTCGGTCCGGGTCTGATCAACCTGATTCTCGCGCTGATTATTGGTGGGTGGGTGGGCTATGCGCGACTGGTACGCGCGCAGGTGTTGGCGGCCCGAGAAAAAGAGTATGTCGAGGCCGCGCGGGCACTTGGGGCGAGCGATTGGCGCATCGTTACGCGACACATCCTGCCGAACATCATGCAACCGGTAATCGTGCAAGGCGCGATCGGCATGGCCGGAGCTGTGCTCGCGGAGGCAACCATGAGCTTCCTGGGGCTGGGTGTGCCGCCCCCGACGGCGAGTTGGGGGTCGATGCTGAACGACGGCCGCTCGTACCTTTTCAGCGCGCCGCACCTGGTCATCTTTCCGGCTATCGCGGTGATGCTCGCGGTGCTGTCGTTCAACTTCATTGGCGATGCGCTGAGGGATTATTTGGATCCCAGATCGCGAATAGAAACAGGACTGTAAAGCTGGGAAAAAAGAAGAAAACCAGGAAGTCATTAAGACACGAAGGTTCTTGATCAGAATTCTTCGTGCTTCCGGGGTTAAAGAACGCGTGATGCTGGGTTAGTTGCAGTCTGCGTCCAATGCCCAAAATAACCTCCCCGAAAGTAACCTCCTCATCCAGCAACTTTCCTTGGATACTCGTGTTTGCTTGCGGTGACACGCCGGGAAACGGCGGCAGGCCGGCAGTTCAACGGACCTGGAGACGACGGAGACGATATGAAATTTGTATGGAAGAGTGCCATCTTCACGGTGGCTTTGAGTGCGATTTCCATCGGCGCGATGGCGCAGGCCCCCTCGCCCGTGATCAATCAGCGGAAAGATAACCAGCAGCAGCGCATCGGGAACGGTATCGAGAACGGTTCGCTTACGGCGGGTGAAGCCACACATTTGGAGAAGAAAGAAACCCGGATCAATCGCGAAGAGAACCGCATGAAGTCCGACGGGACCTTCACGGCGGCAGAGCGGGCGCGCGTTCGCAAACAGCAGAGCCACCTGTCAAAACAGATTTATAACCAGAAGCACGCCGCGCAGCTTCAGAACGTAAATCCGAAGAGTGAAGTTGGACAGCGCCAGCGGCTACAGCAGGAGCGCATCGGGCAAGGGATCAAGAGCGGTTCGTTGACCCCGGCGGAAGCGGCTCGGATGGAGAACCAGCAGAAGCACATCAACCGCGAAGTCGCACGCGACCGGTACGCGAACGGTGGAACTCTAACGCCGGGCGAGCGGGCACGAGTGAACCACCAGCAGAACAAGATTTCGCGCCACATCTACCGGCAGAAACACGACCGGCAGGTAAGGCACTAATTGGGATCAAAAGTCAGGGAGACGGATGACAGCCTCGGCGATGACCGGGGCTGTTATTACATGCGAGTTAGCCGGTTGCCGCGGACTCCTGCCCCAGACGCCGATAGATAAGTCGTACGTAGCGATAAGCGATGAAGAGGTAGACGAGGTTAGCAAGCGTATGTAGCACATCGAAGTGATGCAGGCGAAGGACAGCAAACAATGTCATTCCGAATGCCATGCCCAGCACAAACAGAAAAACTACAACAAACAGGAATGCCTTTCGGAGCGAGATGTTTTCCAATGCTCTGGCATCCCACCCTCGGTTTAAGTACTCGAATGATTCGAAGAGCCGGCTCATGCGCTTACTACTCTCCTATTCCGATTCGCGGTTGTGTTTGCTAGTTGCTCAAGTTTACCCACAGTTTCCGCACTGATACACTCATTAGTTTTGTTTAGGGATGATTGCCCCACCCTCTTGCTTCGCGAGAAGGGCAGGGCACAACCCTGCGTCAGTTCGGAATCGATTTGTAGAGTCTTTATGTTGCAGCCTTCGGATATCGCCATTGTTGCCGGCGCCCGCACTCCAATGGGGCGCTATTGTGGGGCCCTGCGCGACTACACCGCGCAGGAACTCGGAGCGATTGCTAGCGTGGAAGCGATGAAGCGCGCGGGCGTGGACGCGGCGGAGATTGATCACGCCGTTTTCGGGAACGCGCAGCAGACCTCGGGCGACGCGCTGTATGGGGCGCGTCACGTGGCTCTCAAGGCGGGGTTGCCGGTGGAGACGCCGGCGTTGACGGTGAACCGCATCTGCGGCTCGGGAATCCAGTCGATCGTCACGGGCGCGCAGATGATTCAGTTGGGCGAAGCGCGAACGGTGCTGGCGGGCGGGATGGAATCGATGTCTCAGGCGCCGCACACGATTCACGGCATGCGCTGGGGCGTCGGGTTGGGCGAGGGCAAGTTGGAAGACTCGCTGATGGTGGCACTGCATGACAGCCAGTGCGGGTTGTACATGGCGCAGACGGCGGAGTTGTACGCCGACCAGCAGGGGATCACGCGGGAGCACATGGATGAGTTCGCGCTGCGGTCGCAGAAACTTGCGGGCGAGGCGCAAAAGGCGTGCAGGTTGGCGGAGGAGATAACGCCGGTTCCCATGCGCAACAAGCGCGGCGAACCGACGGGAGAGATGTTCGAGAAGGATGACCATTTGCGCCCGGAGACGACGATCGAGCAATTGAAAAAGCTGCGCCCGGCCTTTGGTAAGAGCGGCACGGTTACAGCGGGAAACGCTAGCGGGATCGTGGATGGCGGCGCGGCGGTGGTGCTGATGCCCGTGGAAGACGCTCAAAAGCACGGTGCAAAGCCTTTGGGGCGAATCATCGCCTGGGGCATCGCTGGGGTCGACCCGCGAATCATGGGGTCGGGTCCGGTGCCTGCTTCACGCACAGCGCTGAAAAAAGCTGGACTGAAACTCGAGGACATGGACCTGATCGAAGTCAACGAAGCGTTTGCAGCGCAGTACCTGGCAGTGGAAAAAGAGTTGGGGCTCGATCGCGAAAAAGTAAACGTGAACGGTGGAGCGATTGCGCTGGGCCATCCGCTGGGAGCGACGGGGACGAGAATCGTTCTGACGCTGCTGTATGAGTTGAAGCGGCGGAATGGGAAGTTTGGGCTGGCTACCGCTTGTATTGGCGGCGGGCAGGGAATTGCGTTGATTGTGGAGAATTCGAAATCATAACTGCGACGGAGGAAGCGTGGACATCAAGAAAGTTGGCGTGGTGGGTTGTGGATTGATGGGGTCGGGTATTGCGCAGGTTTCGGCGACGGCGGGATTCCACGTCACGGTGCTCGAGGCCGAGCAGCGGTTTCTGGATAAAGGGTTCGGCTCGATCGAGAAGTCGCTGGCGAAGTTCGAAGAGAAGGGCAAGCTAAAAGAACCTGCGGCGACGATCCGCGGCCGGTTGAAGGGAACTCTGAAGATTGAGGACCTGGCGGACTGCGACATTGTCATCGAGGCCATCATCGAGAACATCGACGAGAAGAAGAAGATGTTCGCGAAACTGGACGGCATCGTAAAGAAGGATGCGATCTTCGCCACGAACACATCATCGATTTCGGTGACCGAGGTGATGACGGCGACGAAGCGTCCGGACCGGTTCGTCGGGCTGCACTTCTTTAATCCGGTGCCGCTGATGGCGCTCGTGGAAGTCGCGCGTACGATTGCGACCGATAATGCGGTGTTCGAAGCGGCGTATGAATTCGGCACGAAGGTAGGCAAGACGCCGGTGCGGACGAGTGATAAGACCGGGTTCATTGTGAATCGGCTGCTGGTGCCTTATATGCTGGATGCCGTGCGGGCCTACGAAGAGGGAGTGGGGTCGATTGCGGATATCGATCTGGCGATGATGAAGGGCTGCGGGTATCCGATGGGGCCGTTCACGTTGCTGGACTTCGTGGGACTGGACACGACGTATTACATCACGCACGTAATGTTCGACGAGTTCAAGGAGCGCCGATTTGCGTCACCGCCGCTGCTGAAGCGGATGGTCATGGCAGGATGGTACGGCAAGAAGAGCGGCAAGGGCTTCTATGACTGGTCGAATCCTGAGAAGCCGGTACCGCAGGATGCCGCTTTGCAGGGAAAAAGCGCATAATACGCGTGATCCCCGAGGCGTTGCTGTGACCGGTTGTAAGCCGGGAGGACCGTGAATGGCGAATCGCTACCTTTTCAAAGCGCTCGAGTTCATGCAGTTCCTGATCTTTCTGATGTTTTTTGTGTCGGGAATGTACCTCTTTGCGATGTCGCGGTCTCCACGGTCGGCGGATTTCGGTGAGGCCTCGACTGTCGCGAGACACGGGACCATAGCGATTGCCGTTTCGTTTTTCTTCCTTGCGCCGCTGATCGGAGTGTGGCGGCGCGAGCGTTGGGGTTGGTGGGCCGGCCTGGTGGTAAATGTTCTCTGCCTCGGAATTTCGTACTGGGCCCTCGTATACAAGCAGACTGACGTTGGCTGGGGATCGTGGGTGGGCCCTCTGCTTTTCTTCGTGACCGTATTACTGCATCTACTGAGCCGTCCGGAGTCGTGGAAAACGATTCAGCAGGACGACTCGGTTTTGTTTAAGAAAACGGTGTGATCCTTCCTGATTGCTAATGGAGAAATATGGCTACTACGGCAAATCTTCCTACGTTTGAAAATCTTAAGCTGGAAAAGAAGAACGGAATTGCTTATGTGACGGTGTCGCGGCCGAAGGTTTTGAATGCGCTGAACCGGGCGACGATTGCGGAGTTGCGGTCGGCATTTACCGAGGTTCGGGACAGTGACGAGATACGACTGGCGATTCTGACCGGTGAAGGCGAAAAAGCATTCGTCGCCGGAGCCGATATCAACGAACTTGCGACACTGAGTCCGGTCGATGGCGCGGAGTATGCGCGAGCAGGGCAGGCTGTGTACGACCTGATCGAGAACTGTGGGAAGCCGGTGATTGCGTGCGTGAACGGCTTCGCGCTGGGCGGCGGGTGCGAACTGGCGATGGCGTGCACAATGCGCCTGGCTAGCGAGAACGCGAAGTTCGGACAGCCCGAAGTGAAACTGGGGATCATTCCCGGATACGGTGGAACGCAGAGATTGCCGAGGCTTGTCGGTAAGGGCATCGCGCAGCAGATCCTGTTGAGTGGCGACATGGTCACGGCACAAGAGGCTTACCGCATCGGATTGGTGAATGAAGTAGTGCCGCTGGGCGAGTTGATTCCGCGCGCGGAGGCACTGGCGGCGAAGATCATGGCGAACGGTCCGCTCGCCTGCAAGTACGTGATCGAGGCCGTGAATAAAGGCATGGAGATGACGCTGCAGGAAGGCCTCTTCCTGGAGGCGTCGCTGTTTGGGCTGTGCTGCTCAACGGAAGACAAGAACGAGGGAACGAAGGCGTTCCTTGAGAAGAGAGCCGCACAGTTCAAAGGAAAGTAAGAAATGTGCCATCGGGCGATCGTGCCATCGTGCCATTGAAGATCGGATTTTCGATCGCACGATGGCACGATCTGCAGGGCTCGATTTGATGGCTCGATCTTTCCCCACCTGTTACGATTGAGTTGCCTGAACCCACATCCCAAGCCCACATCTGCTGACTGCGGCAGATGTGGGGCACGAATGGCAGATGCGCGGCACATCCGGCGGTGACTCGTAATGATCAAGACATTTCATAGATTGTTTTTCTGCAAACGCGAAGAGGACTACAAGGTGCTCGATGGGTATTTTCGGGCGCTCGGGTTTGCGATTGGTGAATCCTGGGATGGGCGGCGGAGCAAGGGCATCAAGTTTGAGGCGCCGGAGTCGGGCGTTGAGATCGGCATGGGGGAAGGATTTCCGAATGCCGACCTGGTGATTGAAGTCGATAATGCGGATACCGTGTACCAGTACGCGAAAGAGCACAGCTTCAAGGTTGCGGAGGAGATCGCGGACCACGACTGGGGTGCGCGGATGTTCACGCTCGAGTTGCCGCTGGCTCTTGGGCACCTTGCGGTGTTTTCGTACAACGAGGACTGGCGACACAAGAACGTCGAGGCCGAAGTGAGTGGCGCGGGAATGAAGTTTGCGCTGGTGGTTTCGCGATTCAACTCGTTCATCACCGAGCGGCTGCTTTCCGGGGCTCTGATCGCGCTGAAGCAGGCAGGAGTGAAGCGCGAGCATATTGAGATCGTTCGCGTTCCGGGAGCATTCGAGATTCCCGGTGCGGCAAGGACGCTGGCCGAAACCGGCAAGTACAATGCAGTCGTAACACTCGGCTGTCTGCTGCGGGGGGATACGCTGCACTACGAAGTCATTGCCAACGAGGTCACTCGTGGTATTGGGCAGGCGACGCAGGAGACAGGCGTGCCGATCGGTTTCGGCGTGCTTACCTGCGATACGCTCGAGCAGGCAATCGATCGTGCGGGTCTGAAGGCCGGCAACAAGGGTTGGGAAGCGGCGCTGGCGGCGGTCGAGATGGCGGTGTTGAAGAAGAAAACGGGAAGGAAGTCGCGCAAGCAGGCCAAGAGCGCGCCGGCACAGTGAAGGTGAAAATGGGCACGCGGCGGAAATCCCGGGAACTGGCGTTGCAGATGCTGTTCCAATCCGACATGGCGCGGCAATCTTCGGAGCAGGTTGAGAAGACATTCTGGGAAGAGCGGGAAGACCTCGACGATGCGGTCAAAGGTTTCGCGCAGGATTTGTTCCGGACAGCGATGGAGCGACGCGAAGAGATCGATTCGCTGATTGAAAAGCACGCGCAGCACTGGCGGATGGATCGGATGGCCACGGTGGACCGCAACATTCTTCGTGCGGGTGTGGCGGAATTTGTTGGCTTCCCCAAAACTCCGCGTCCGGTCGTAATCAACGAAGCGCTGGAAATTGCTCGGCGCTACTCGTCTCCGGAGTCGGTCCAGTTCATCAACGGAGTGCTAGACAGCGTTGCGAAAGAACTGGAACAGCGGGTTTAACCACGAAGAACACGAAGGATCACAAAGGCAAAAGCCTCGACTTCAGTCGAGGCTTACCTTTTTCGCTATTCACCCGCCTGATTTATTTCTTGTGTTTTAATTCCACGAAGTGTGGCAGAGCGCGGGTGGTGTTGTCGGTCTGCTTGAGGCCCGGATCGATCTGGCCGACGTCGGTGCCGGATGTCAGATCGATCTTGTGCACTTTGCCGTCATCAGCGCCGATGTAGGCGAACTGGCTGTCGAGGGTGATGGCGGCCTCGAAGGTGGCGTTGACTCCACTGAGTGTGACCGGTGTGGTCGTGTGCGAACTCAGGTTGAAGATGTACACGGTCTTGCTGCCGTCGGTGATGAAGGCTTTCGAGCTATCCGGCGTGACGAAGAACTGGGTTGGGTTTGAGACTCCAGTGGTGTAGGAGTTTTCGCTGGACTGGACGTTGCTGGGGCAGGCGTTATCGCCTGAGACCGGCGAGAGCACGATGATGTTGGGCGGATCCAGCACCAGCATTCCCGAGCCGTCCGGTATGGCGCGAACGAACTGCGGGTTCGACGCAGGTTTACTGTCAACCTGGGCGGTGGGGTCGCAGGTTGCGCGAGCAGTGATCTGTCCCGGCGCGCCGCCAGCGAGGTAGCCGGCGTGTCCCGTCGCCATGAAGTTGACGTCGTTCGCAGGTCCACTGAGCGTCAGTGTCTGTGGCTGCGTGGATTGATCCCAGTATGCGAACTGGCTGGTGCCCTGGGTCATGAACACGGTGTGAGAGTCGGGGGTGAAGCCGACGCGCACGTTGGTATTGCTGGTGTCGTACGGCAATTCCGCGGCAAGCACAAGGTTGGAGGAGCCGAGGAGTTCGACTCCGGCGAGGTCAGGCGCCTGAAACGCAAGGAGGGAACTGTCAGGCGAATAGCCCAACATGGTGCCGGCGACATTCAGGTTAGTGACGGTGTTCGACGAAGTGGTAAGCGACATGGCGCTGCTGGAATCGGATCCCAGCGCACCGAAGTTGCCGTCGCGCGACATAACGAACGAATTCGGCTTCTGGCCCAGGGTGATTGCGGTTCCGACTGAATTGTTATTGGCGAGATCGATGGGAACCAGTTGCAACGAGTCGCGGCTCGCGACGTAAAGGGTGTCATTCGATGTACCCGACAGGCTCCCAACCATCAAGTTGCTGTAGATCGGGTTCAATCCGACATTACAGCTTGGCGGAGTGCAAGTAGCCAGGAAACTCGCGGTACCCGGATTGTTCGCGGTGACAGTGGCGGTCTGCGGCGTAGAGGCCACGGGGGCGATGGAAAGCGCGAAGCTCTGCGACGACACCCAAGTTACGGGGATGTTCGTGAGAGTGGTGCTCTTGGAATCGATAGCGGTGGCGACCAGGGACTGCGTGCCGCCCTTGGCGAGGCTGAACGGGGCGGTCCCGCCGCTCGTAGTCGCGATGCTCAAGGAAACGATGGGGCAGGTGGTGAAGTTAACGCCGGGGCTGGTGTTGGAAGCGATGCTGGCGTGAACCTTCGTGAGGCCCGGTGTGGCGGCGGTGGCAAGACCGATATTGGTGTTGTTGTCGAAGGTGACGACAGACGTGTTATCCGCGCTCCAGACGAAGTTTCCGAGCGAGTCAGACGGGACTTCACAAGGGGTCTGGCCGCCGGTGCAGGCAGTGGGATCGTCGGTATAGGCTTTTGCCGTCAATTGCAGGGTGCCTGCGGAAGACACGCAATCCGCGCCAATGGGATCAACCTCAACCCGGTCCACGGTGGCATGCACATAGACTGTGACGGTTGTCGAGACCCCGCTTGCACTGATCGTAACGGTGGTGCTGCCAGTGCTCTGGCCCTTGGTGCAAACGATGTATTTGCTGTCCCATGTGCCAGCGCACATGGCGCCATTCGGCGAGACGCTGACCAGGGCGGTGTTGGCGGAGGAATATGTGAAATCGGCGAGGACGCTGGTGCCATTCTTATCGGCTGCCGAGGGAGAGAGAGTAACGACATCGCCCCTGTTCATGGAGATTGTATTGAGGGGCACGGTCACCGAAGCGACGACATTGCCTTTGGGCGTGCCGCCGCCGCAGGAGGGAAAGATGAGGGCAAACAGGGGTAAAACAAAAACTATCAGGAATGAGAACCGCCGCATGTATCCTCCCCGCGCGGAGTGCCCCCCGCGCGGTTGAACTAGGAAAGGAATGGATCAGTGTAGAGGTTGGGTGGAGTTTTAAGCAAGTTAAGGGATCGTGCCATCGGGTGATCGGGCCATCGTGCCATTGAAAGAACTGATTGACGCAGAGGGCGCGAAGGAGAATGACGTGCAAATGTGTGCGGGAGAAATGCAGGTCCCTCGACTGCGCCGCGACCGCATTGACTGCGACGCGGAAAGACCAGTCGCGGCTCCGCTCGGAATGACGAGTTCGACTTTTTGGAGGGCTGCGGCGTGAATGCGGGGGATCGTGCCATCGGGTGATCGGGCCATCGTGCCATCGGAAGGAGTGATTAACGCAGAGGACGCGGAGGGAGATGCAGGTCTCTCCACTACGCACGCTGGCGCGTGCTCCGGTCGAGATGACAAGGTGTTTACGCACGCTAGCGCGTGCTCCGGTCGAGATGACGAGGTGTCTGGTGCGGCATCGGATTTGTCTTCGTCCTTGGGGAGGCCGCGGAGGAGGGTGAGGAGTTCGGCGGCCCAGGGTTCGGCGGGTTTGGGGGCGTCGGTTTCAAACGTCGTGTGTTTGAGGTTGGCGCTGGCGGTTTGAAGAGCGTAGAGGATGAGTCCGGCCTGGCGCTCGGTGATGCGGGCGTCGATGAGCGCGTCTATGGTTTCCATGAGTCCGACCTGGACGGCGTTGGCGTCCTCGAGGATGGGCATGTTGAGGGCGTTGTAGCGGGTGACGAACGCCTTGGCGCGCTTGGCGGAGGCTCGGCGGCGCTTGCGGGACTCGTCGTGGAAGTAGCAGAAGCGACGATGCTTGAGTGCGGGCGAGCCGCAGGATTTTCCGTTGGTCTTGAGGTGTTGGCAAAGTGGTACTGATGGCATGACCCCTCCCCCCTGCCGATTCTTTGGAATCAGCGGGTTAGGCTAGAAATTAGATTAACTTCAATGTTTTCAGGCGAGTAAAAGGAAGTGCTTTGTAATCAAGGGAGTAGGTGCGAGGTACGAGGTGCGAGGAAAGCAATTGACCATTAGCTAGCAACTACTTTCGCAATCCGCCATCCGCAATCCGCAACTACAGAACGGCCCCACCCTTCGCGCGAAAGGCGTGCGCGAAGAATGGGGCACCCAGATCTCTCCCTGAAACGGAAAAGGCGCCCGCGATGGCGGACGCCTTGGTTTCTTCTACTCTACTTATAGGATAGCAGGTTGGGTGGGGGGTAGTGTGACATTTTTCTGAAAACTATATTTCGAGTGGAATGATGGAGTTACGGAGAAAATGACAAAAAATGTCTCTTGACAAGGTTTTCCCAAAACGGGAATTGAGCGGAAGAATTAATGGAAGTGGCGGAAAGTATTAGGTGATTTGGGGATGGTGGGATAAGTCGCTTATGGATGTCGCCTGAGGATCAGTTTAGTTAATTTATGGGATGGGTGGCCTGATCGCGCCAACTATCGCAGAACAACAGTTCATTTGCGATACTGCTTGCAGCAATGAGCTCAAGTACTGAAGAGAAGCAACGAGCCGTGTGTGCGCGTTATGGGCGCGAGTTTGTTGCATGTAGCCCGGAATCAAAGGTCGGACTCGCGATTGAGACGCTTGGGCGCAAGCCGATCAACGGTCTGCGACACCCACCAACGGACGCAACGAATGGTTGGTTCATCTGGAGTGGAGAGTACTCATCGTCTCCCGATTTCTTCGCGCCACTGCATACGTCGCACCTTGAGCAACGGCTCCCCCAGGTGATTGACTTCCTCGGACTGCCGCCGGGTTCTCGCTTCGTGCTTGCAGATGATTACGCCGATGTGTGGTGTGATGAATCGCTTCTGAACGTGTAGGCCGCGATTGTTTGCGATATATCGGCATCTCGTAATCTATCCGCGTCTATCGTCGCGCGACTCGAGGAAACGGCTGGATGGCTGACCCCGCACTCACGTGTCTGTGTGAGAACTTAGTCGTCGCTCCGCGACTGGAGGCGTTTGTCCACTTGTCCACGGGCTAAAAGCCCGTGGCTAGACATGGAACGGCCGCTCCGCGGCCTGAATCGCAAACTTGTTCCACCCGATCTTCGGACATCGAGTTCTCACGCAGACTCACGTGCTGGGCTACTTTCTTTGAGCGTTTCTCACCGTCGACAGATGGCAAGATATCTCCTTCTCATGGACAATCCGCGGTTGCTGGATAGGTTTCGACGTGGGCGGTTCGCGGTTGCAGAGAAACTGCGTTTGAGGTCGGAACAAATTGAGGGGTGCTGGGGTACAATGCTCGCGCTGCCTGGGCCGTGGGGTGCCCGGGGGTTCGACAGTTTCCCGAGATGCTCGTTCGGTTCGAAATGAAAGATCGGCCGTTGGCGGCGGGTCATGAGTATCTTGCGGTGTCGGTTTTGACCATAGAGAGGCGACCATGTCGACAACCGGCCAAGCGCAGGTGCCACTCGCAAATCGCGTCATGGAAAAGAAGGCGGCGGATGCTGCCGGTGTTGCTCGCCATACGCTGACGGTGCGGGTGACGCACTGGGTCGCCGCACTGTGCTTCCTCGCTCTGCTTGTGACGGGTATGGAGATTGTTATCTCGCACCCGCGGTTCTACTGGGGCGAGACGGGCAACGATCTGACGACGCCCCTGTTTCGAATTCCCATACCGTCGTCGAGAGGCCACGTGCCGACCGGGTATTCCTACGTTCTGCCGGATCAGAATGGCTGGAGCCGGGCGCTGCACTTTCAGAGCGCGTGGGGAATCGTGCTGACCGGCTTCGTTTACCTGCTGTTTGGCTTTTTCGCCGGACACTTTCGTAGAGAGTTGCTCCCGAAGAAAGGCGAATTTTCCTGGGGGAGCATTCGGCAGGTCGTGGTGCATCATCTGCGATTCGAGCGGCCGAGCGAGGCGGAAGCATGGTCGTACAACGTGCTCCAGCGAATCGCCTACATCGCCGTCGTCTTCGTTTTGTTCCCACTGATCATTTGGACGGGGTTGGCGATGTCGCCATCGTTTGTATCCGCGTTCCCAACAAGCGTTACGCTGCTGGGCGGGCGGCAAACCGCGCGCACACTTCACTTTCTCCTGTCATTGTCGCTGGCGATGTTCCTGGTGATTCACGTTGTGATGGTCTGGCGCGCCGGCTTCTGGAGTCGTGTGCGCGCCATGATCACGGGCCGAGCAACGACACCTCGGGAGGATGTATGAAGAAAAATGTTTCGCGAAGGAGATTCATCGCAGGTGGAGTCGCTACTGTCGCTGGTGTGTCCGGACTAGGGGTCGCTGCGCGGCTGGCTGAGAAATATGGCCTGGTACCTCCCGACCATGGCGGTCTTTATGGTCCCGGAGAGACCCTGACTTACGCTTCTATGCGGTTGCTGACGAGGCACTCGATGGCTCGCGAATTCTCGCGCGATAAGATTTCCAAGCGTCCGTTTGCCGATCCGGTCGATAAACTGCCTGACGAATTCCAGCGACTACAGGCGGGAGGATTCGCTGACTGGAGGCTCTCTGTCGATGGCCTGGTCGAGCGTCCCCAGGCGTTCTCAGTTGCGCAATTGAAGAGTTATCCATCGCGAAATCAGATTACCGAGTTGGCTTGCGAAGAGGGCTGGTCTTACATTGCTGAGTGGAACGGGGTTCCGCTCTCCCATTTGCTGGATCTGGTGGGCACGCGGCCTGAGGCCAAGTATGTCGTTTACTACTCCATTCAGCCGGACTGGTGGGAAAGCATTGATATGGCCGATGCGATGCACCCGCAGACTTTCATCACGTACGGCATGAATGGCAGTGATTTGCCGGTGCCGAGCGGCGGGCCACTGCGACTGAGGCTGCCGCGCCAGCTTGGTTACAAGAGCGTGAAGTTTATTACCAAGATGACGGTGACCGACGATATCAAAAAGTTCGGCAAAGGCCTGGGATCGGCCTCGCCGGAAGCTGGATATGCGTGGTTTGCGGGGATTTAGAGGCGGTTTGCCCGTCCTGATCCCACAAAATGGTTATGATTCAAGGCGTGGCGATACGGCGAGTGAATTGCTATTTGACGCTCCCGGGCCGAGTTGTTATATTAAGTAGGTTCTGCGAGTCAATTTAGCTTTGCTTGTAGTGGTTTAGCTGAGCTGTAGAAGTTGTGCCCGAGGATACTTCGGTATCCGTTAAAAGGGTTCCCTCGCTGAAACATGCTTGCGCTACCTTCCTCTCGTGGAAGGGTATGCAGGCGAAAGACTGCGAAACGGAGTGCCCGCCTTCGGTCGAGGCGCCACCGTCGTAAGGTCACTCAAGAGATGAAACTCCCCGGATGCGAATGTGCATGAGGGGAAGTATGGCCTGAGACCCGGTTCCGGGAGGAATCGTTCGCCCGGAATGACTGTGCGTCCTGCCAGCCCCTGAAAAGGGATTAAGTAATGATGCGGGCCCGAGATGTGCCCGCGCCGGACGTTTGTGCGTGTCCGGCGAATGGCAAAGGCCCCACCCTCTCGCCAAAAACGCGCGAGAAGGGTAGGGCACCAAAGGAGCAGCAAGAGTGCCTACGTTTAACCAGTTGGTGCGAAAAGGCCGTACGGCGCCGCGTTATAAGACCGCCAGCCCCGCTCTGCAGGCCTGCCCGCAGAAGCGCGGGGTTTGCACGCGCGTTTATACGCAGACGCCGAAGAAGCCGAACTCCGCGTTGCGCAAGGTCGCCCGTGTTCGTTTGACGAACGGGATCGAAGTGACGACCTACATTCCGGGCGTCGGCCACAACCTGCAGGAACACTCGATCGTGCTGATTCGTGGCGGCCGTGTGAAGGACCTGCCGGGCGTGCGCTATCACGTGATTCGGGGAACCCTGGATTCGGTTGGCGTTGCCAACCGCAAGCAGGGACGGTCGAAGTACGGCGCGAAGAGACCGAAGGCGTAAAAAACGCCCCGCCCTCTCGCCAAAAGCGCGAGAAGGGTAGGGCACGAAGCACCGAATTTCAAACCGCCCGCCGGCGCATTAGGGCGTCGCGTGGGAGTACCGGCCGAGATCGGCCGGGAAGAGTGAGGACAAGAGATGCCGAGAAAAGGTCATATATCGAAGCGGGAGCCGCTGCCGGACCCGGTCTACAGCTCGACGCTGGTCAACAAGTTCGTCAACTCGATGATGTGGGACGGCAAGAAGAGCACCGCGCAGGGAATCTTCTACGAGTCGATGCAGAAGCTGGAGCAGAAGGGCGGCGACGAAGCTCTGAAACTGTTCAAGAAAGCGGTGGAGAACGTAAAGCCGCTGCTGGAAGTGAAGACCCGCCGCGTGGGCGGTGCCAACTACCAGGTTCCCGTAGAAGTGAACCCCGATCGCCGGACTTCGCTGGCGATTCGCTGGATTCTGACCTATGCGCGTCTGCGTCCCGAAAAGGGCATGATCGACAAGCTCACGAATGAGCTGCTCGATGCTGCTAACAGCAAGGGCGCGGCAATCAAGAAGAAGGAAGACGTGCACCGCATGGCCGAAGCCAACAAGGCTTTCGCGCACTATCGGTGGTAAGCCGTCAGGAACAGCCCCACCCTCTCGCTTCGCGAGAAGGGTAGGGCACAACAGAAGAAGAAACGGATAAGAAGTTGCCAAGACAGGTCCCATTAGAGCGTTGCAGGAATATCGGCATCATGGCGCACATCGATGCCGGTAAGACTACGACTACCGAGCGCATTCTGTTCTACACCGGCCGCACGCATCGCATTGGCGAAGTGCACGAAGGCACGGCGACGATGGACTGGATGGCGCAGGAGCAGGAGCGCGGCATTACGATTACGTCGGCCGCGACTACCTGCGTTTGGCGCGACATTCGCATCAACATCATCGATACGCCGGGTCACGTCGACTTCACCGCCGAGGTGGAACGGTCGCTGCGCGTGCTGGACGGCGCGTGCGCGGTGTTCGACGCCGTGCATGGCGTCGAACCGCAGTCTGAAACCGTGTGGCGGCAGGCCGATAAATACGGTGTTCCGCGTTTCTGTTTTATCAACAAGATGGACAAGATGGGCGCCGATTTCGAGCACGCCATCGATACCATCAAGAAGCGCCTCAACGCCAAGCCCGTCGCGATCCAGATCCCCATAGGCCAGGAAGACAAGTTCAAGGGCGTCGTCGATCTGTTCCAGATGAAAGCAATTTTCTGGCACGACGAAACCATGGGCGCGGAATATTCGGTGGAAGATATTCCAGCCGAACTGAAGAAGAAGGCTGAGCAGTATCACCAGTTGCTGGTGGAAACGATCGTCGAGAACGATGACAACGATGAGCTGATGCATAAGTTCATCGAGGGCGAAGAGATTGCCGCCGACGATTTGAAGAAGTCGCTGCGAAAGAGCGTGATCGGCCTGAAGCTGTTCCCGGTCATCTGCGGCACAGCCTTCAAGAATAAAGGTGTTCAGCCTCTCCTCGATGCAGTTGTCGATTTTCTCCCTTCACCGCTGGATGTTCCGCCGGTGACAGGTATCAACCCCGATAAGCCGGACCAGGAAGTGATTCGTCACTCGGACGACAAGGAACCGTTCGCGGCACTTGCGTTCAAGATCATGACCGATCCTTTCGTCGGCCAGTTGACGTTCATTCGCGTTTACTCGGGGCACCTGAAGACCGGCGACAGCGTGCTGAACTCAGGCAGGCAGAAGACCGAACGTATCGGCCGCCTGCTGAAGATGCACGCCAACAAGCGCGAAGAGATCAGCGAAATCTACGCCGGCGACATCTGCGCCTGCGTCGGACTGCGCAACGTCACGACCGGCGACACGATCTGCAACGAAGATCACCCGATCACTCTCGAGTCGATCGAGTTCCCGGCACCGGTGATTTCGGTCGCCGTAGAGCCGAAGACGAAGAGCGACCAGGAGAAGATGGGCGTCGCGCTCGGCAAACTGGCGCAGGAAGACCCGACGTTCCGCGTGAGCACGGACCCCGACAGCGGCCAGACGATCATCGCCGGAATGGGCGAGCTTCACCTCGAAATCATCATCGATCGCATGATGCGCGAGTTCAACGTCCAGGCGAACGTTGGCAAGCCGCAGGTGGCGTATCGCGAGACGATTCGCAAGCACTCGGAAGCGGAAGGGAAGTACATCCGGCAGACCGGTGGTTCGGGCCAGTACGGACACGTGAAGATCCGCATCGAGCCGAACGAAGCCGGTAAGGGCTACGAGTTCATCAACGACATTGTTGGCGGAACGGTGCCGAGGGAATACATCAAGCCGGTGGAGCAGGGCATTCGTGAAGCGATGGAAGGCGGAGTCCTGGCCGGCTACGAGATGGTCGACGTGAAAGCGACGCTGTACGACGGCAGCTATCACGAAGTCGACTCGAACGAAATGGCCTTCAAGATCGCCGCATCGATGGCGTTCAAGGAGGCAGCCCGCAGGGCCAGCCCGGTGCTGCTGGAACCGGTGATGTCGGTCGAAGTGGTTGTCCCCGAAGAATTCATGGGCACGATCATCGGCGACCTGAACAGCCGCCGCGGCCGCATTGAGGGCATCGAGCATCGCGCCGGATCGCAGGTGATCAAGGCGATGGTGCCGCTCGCGGAGATGTTCGGCTACGCAACCAATATGCGGTCCAGCACGCAGGGCCGCGCGACCTACTCCATGCACTTTGCGCACTACGAAGAAGCTCCGCGGTCTGTGGCCGAGGAGATCGTGGCGAAGGTGCAGGGCAAAAAGTAAATTTTCGCCGTCCGGAACCGGGCGGGGTGCTGAAGAAATAACAAGACGGAGCTCGAGCAATGGCGAAAGAGAAATTTGACCGCAGCAAGCCGCACGTAAACGTTGGCACGATTGGTCACATCGATCATGGCAAGACGACGTTGACGGCGGCGATCACGAAGGTATTGGGCAAGCACAACCCGAACATCAAGTTCCG